>JBJDYD010000052.1:0-12908 GCA_051867015.1 Faecousia sp.
AACCCACGCCCACAGCTTGGAAGGCTGTTGTACTAGCCGTTATACTACACCCGCATGTTCGGGTTCTGCATCAGCCATAAAATAGTAACATATAGGAACGTAATTGTCAAGGATTTTTTTAATAAAAGCCGGGATAATTCGAAAAGAAACGCTTTTTATCGCGTTTTGGCATGGATGGAAGAGAACTCCTGCGTGGGAGTGTCGTCTGCCGAGAAGAGATTTCCAACGAAGGAGGCTTGTGCACGACCAGAAGTTGCTGCACGAGATTGCCACGCCTCGTTCCTCGGCTCGCAATGACAGAAAAGGCGACCTTGCCTGTCATTGCGAGGAGCGCAGCAATGTGGCATCTTTTTTCCCTATGCGCATATAACACCAAAGTTCGTATGCACCTCTGTAGGGCGGGGACATGTCCCCGAACTATAGGGGGTGTGCAAGTTGTGGTGGTATTTATGCCTGCGAGACGGTAAACAGGGAATAGAAGTATGCTTTCTTTTCCATTAGCTCGTCGAAGGTGCCGCTTTCGATGATTTTTCCGTTTTTCAGGGTGAAAATACGGTCATAGCGCTTCAGAAGCGTTTCATCCAGCGAGTGGGTTACGACGATGCGGGTCAGACCGTCGAGCTTTAAAATGGAGCTGGTGATGTAATAGGCGGTTTCCGCGTCCAGCGCGGCGGTCGCCTCGTCCATCAGAAGGACAGGGGTTTTCCGCAGGAGACTTCTTGCAATGGAGATGCGCTGCTTTTCGCCGCCGGACAGGCCGCTGCCGTTTTCACCGCAGAGGTAATCCTCCCCGCGTGCGGCAATCAAGGCGCTCAGACCGGAAAGACGGATCGCCTCATCGACCTCCGCTTTGTCAAATTCGCGGAACATTGTGATATTATCGCGGACGGAGCTGTTGAAGATAAAGACATTTTGCTGCACGATAGAGACAAGGTCATAAAGAGACTCCGCGCGAATGTCATGCAGCTCCGTGCTGTCGTAGAGAATATCGCCGCCGTAGTCGCTGCGACTTGCCATCAGAAGGTTAAGCATGGTCGATTTACCGCTGCCGGAGCCGCCGACGATGGCGTAGCTTTTGCCTGCCTCGAAGCGCGCGCTGATGCCGTGCAGGACTTCCTTGCCCGGTTCATAAGAGAAGGTGACATTTTTCAGTTCAATTGCGTCGGAGAGCTTGCTCGGAATGTCGCGCCCGTCGTCGCGGCGGTTGTTGCTGAGTGCCTCAGAAACCTTGTCGATTAACGCCAGCGCCGATTTCCGGTTGGCGAGAATCCCCGGCACCTCCGCGATCGGCTGGATGACGAAATTCATGAGTTGTACAAAGACGATGACGATACCTGCCGTCACACCCATGCCGCGCACGGCAAGAAACGCGCCGATCAGAAACACGCCGAGCTGGGCGGTCAGACCCGCGAAATAGGCAATGCCGTTGATCAGCTTGCTCAGCTTTCTGCGGTGCTCCTTGGCGCTTTCCGCAGAACGGTTGCTCTCTGCGAACATGCGGAGGATCGCCTGCTCTGCCTTGAAGCTTTTAATGACGGAGAAGCCGTTGAGACTATCCTTTAACGTCGCCATAAAGCTCTCGTTGCGGTCGGAGACTGCCTTTTCGGCGACAGCGAGCTTTTTACCGGTCAGCATGGAGGCAATCACGGGCAGAAGCGCAAGCAGAAACGCCGCAAGGGTCAGAAGCGGACTATACCACAGCATCATGGCAAATGCGCCGACAAAGAGCAGAATGTTTTGAATGAGCGGGAACAGCGTTTCCAAATAGTTCTTTTCAATAGAGGCGGCGTCGTTGGAGAGGGCGGACACATAGGTGGAGGTCTGCTCGCCCGTGAAGGCGGAGATGCCTTTTTTGGTCAGCTCGCCGAAGACGTAGTCCTTATACTGCCGCATGGCGCGGGCATAAAACCGCGGCTCGGAAAGATAGGACATCAGCGAGAAAAGGACGGAAAAGGCGATAGAAACACCTGCAAGAATCGCAAGCTGCGGCAGCGTCGCAATGGTATGGTTGCCGGAGATCACGTCGATGAGCTGCTGCATCAAAAGCGATATGGCGAGATTGACGGCGACATACAGCAGTGTTGCTGCCAGCGCGAGGCAGAAACGTCCCTTGTTCTTGTGATAAAACCGTTTCAGAAAGGGCTTGCGGTTAAGTTGCTTCTTTTTCATTTTGAATCCTCTCCCATTCAGAATATAGCGCGGCATCCTTAGTGGCGGCGCTGCGGATCATCTCTGACGCACTGATGCCGATGTCGTCAAAGGCGGTGTTGCGTCGATGACCGTAGTAGAAGCGGAAGGTCTCCGGGGTGTAGTCGGGGGCGGCATCGAAACGCTCGGCAGCCTTTACCGCACAGCGAAGATAGGAGCGCCGCTCCTCCGGCGTATTGCTAAGCTTCGCGCAGGCAAGCAGAAGGGTTGCCTCCAGTTTGTCATAATAGGTCACACGGTCTTGATATTTGGCGCGTTCGAGAAATGCAAGCACCCACGAGATAAGCTCCAGCGCGGCGGCGGGCATGTTCTTATCCTGCAGGGCGTTTGCAAAGCCGATGCTGAGCTGAAACAGGTCGATCAGACACCGCACGAGGGCATCAGAGAGATAAGGAAGCGCCTCGTCCGGCTTGTGGAAGTCCAAAGCAAGGATAAGACCGATGCTCTCGTCATTGTGATGCTCATCATTATACTGCCGGAATTGACGAAGCGCCGCCTCAATGTCTCCGAGTCCGTGATAAATCTGCGCAATGGCGTTTTGCAGACCAAGCAGACTGATATCACTGTCGGTATTCTGTGCGAACAGATCAACGGCACGTTGATAGAGTGACAGCGCCCGCTGTAAATATGCCTTTTCCCCCTGCTCCATACCGATCATGCCGAAGAAAACGGCGCTTTGATAAACAATATTGAAGTTGTTCGGATATTGCCGCAGTGCTTTTTCGGCAGCCGCTTCGCCCTCGTTACGCGCTTTCGCCGCACGGCAGCGCTTGATCTCTGCCAAGCTTCTTTCCAGTCCGCCGCCTTGCAGGTCGTAGCCAAGCAAAACATCGACTGAGGTTTCAAAGAATTCCGCCATTTCCACGAGACGGCTTAAATCAGGCGCGGCGCTGCCGAGCTCCCACTTGGAGACTGCACCGACAGAGACATCGAGCGCCTCAGCAAGCTGCTCCTGCGTCAGCCCGCGCTCCTTGCGAAAGCGGCGGATTGTTTCGGACAGGTTGAGATTCATGCGGTTTTCCCCCCTTCACGGCTTCTGCAATCATCTTATCACATGGCTGTCTGTGCGGCAACCAACTGATTGTAGAATTTGTAGAAAAAGAATTCAACCGGCGGTATAATTAGCGGTGGAGGAATGAATTGGGGGGACGCAATCGGTAGTGCCTGCACGAGATTGCCACGTCGCTGCGCTCCTCGCAATGACAGAAAAGGGAGATTGCATCCGCAAGGGGTATGCCGCATCCGTAACGCTCGTTCCTCGCAAACGGCTGCGCTACCACGTCGCTGTGCTCCTCGCAATCCGCACGCGAAAAACGCACCACGATAAACGAAACAGCCCTTGTAGGGCGGAGACATGTCCATGCACTACAGAAGATTGCGCGCGTATGGCAATGCGGGGAGAAACATTTTATGAAAAAACGGTTGACAAACGGGGAACGGAGGACTAAAATAAATCGCACAAATATGAAAAGTATGAAGGTGAATCGCAATGGCAGGAGGCAAGCATCTGCTGGGAAGGTCGCGCGGGCGGCATATTTTCGGCACGGCAAAGGTTGGGGAACGCGGTCAGATTGTCATCCCAAAGGATGCCCGCGAGGTCTTCGGCATTCGCCCGGGGGATACGCTGCTCATCCTCGGCGATGAGGAAAACGGCATTCTCGTGACGAAGCCTGAGGTGCTGAACGATGTGGCGCAAAGGATTTTTCAAAATTTGGACAAGGAGAGAGAAGATTGAGACAGATGTATGCGGCGCTCGGCGTTTCCGAGGCGGTCTATGACTACGGCGAACGGGTGCTGAAGAAATTGGAGGAGCGCTTCCGCAAGGTGGATGCGGTGGCGGAATACAATCAGGCGAAGGTCATTGCGGCGATGCAGAAAAACCGCGTCGGCGCTGCGTGCTTTGCCGCGACGACGGGCTACGGCTATGACGATGTCGGGCGTGACAACTTAGAACGCGTCTATGCCGACACCTTCCACACCGAAGCGGCGCTCGTCCGTCCGCAGATCACCTGCGGCACGCACGCGCTGACGGTGGCGCTCTCGGCAAATCTTCTGCCCGGGGACGAGCTGCTTTCGCCGGTCGGAAGTCCGTATGACACGCTTGAGGAAGTGATCGGCATTCGCGAGTCGAAATGCTCGCTGAAGGAATACGGCGTGACCTATCGGCAGGCAGATCTGAAGCCTGATGGCACGTTCGACTATGATGCCATCCGCGCCGCCGTCAACGAAAGGACGAAGCTTGCCACCATCCAGCGCAGCAAGGGCTACGCGACGCGCCCGACCTTTTCCGTCGAACAGATCGGGGAGCTGATCGCTTTTTTGAAGTCTATCAAGCCGGATATTATCTGCATGGTGGATAACTGCTACGGCGAATTCGTCGAGACCATCGAGCCGAGCGACGTCGGCGCGGACATGGTTGTCGGCAGCCTCATCAAGAACCCCGGCGGCGGACTTGCGCCCATCGGCGGCTATATCTGCGGCAAAAAGGAATGCGTCGAGCGCTGCGCCTACCGTCTCTCCGCGCCCGGCTTGGGGCAGGAGGTCGGCGCGAATCTTGGTCTGATGCCCGCGTTCTATCAGGGCTTCTTCCTCGCACCGACGGTCGTTGCAAGCGCGCTCAAGGGCGCGATCTTTGCGGCGAATCTCTATGAACGTCTCGGCTTCCGCGTTGTGCCGAACGGCTCGGAGCCGCGCTACGACATCATTCAGGCGGTGGAGTTAGGCTCACGGGAGGGGATGATCGCTTTCTGCAAGGGCATTCAGTCCGCCGCGCCCGTGGACAGCTTCGCGGACCCCATGCCGTGGGCAATGCCCGGGTATGAGGACGAGGTCATTATGGCGGCGGGCGCATTCGTGCAAGGCTCGTCGATTGAGCTTTCCGCAGACGGCCCAATCCGCCCGCCCTACGCAGTCTATTTCCAAGGCGGTCTGACATGGTACCATGCCAAGCTTGGCATCTTGCTCTCGCTGCAAAAAATGGTCGAAGCGGGGCTGGCGCGGCTGCCGGAAAACGTGTGATTTTTGAAAAAACGGGGGTAAGAATATGAACTGGTTTTGGTTTGCCATCATCGCCTTGCTCTGCTGGAGCGGTTCGGATCTGTTTTCCAAGCTCGGCTGCTGCGGCGAGAAGGATAAGACGGCGCATTTGAAGATGGTCGTTGCCGTCGGTGTGGTCATGGGACTGCACGCGGCGTACATGGTCTTTTTCCAAGATGTTGTCATTTCGTGGTATGTCATTTGGAAATATCTGCCCGTCTCGCTGCTCTATATCCTGTCTATGACGCTGGGATATGTCGGCCTGCGGTATATTGAGCTTTCCATTTCTTCGCCGATTTGCAACTCCTCCGGTGCGCTTGTCGCGGTGTGCTGCCTGCTGACCGGCGCGCTGGCGGATATGAGTGCGAAGGATCGTGTCTTTGTCATTGCAGCGGTCGGACTGGTTTGCGCGGGCGTGATCGGTCTCGGCGTTGTGGAAGCGCGGGAGGATGAGACGTTGCGCGCCAAGCGGCAGGAGCACGCGAACCGGAAGTATGCAAAGAGCTGGCTTGCGCTGTGCTTGCCCATTGCCTACTGCCTGCTCGACGCGGCGGGAACCTTTGCCGACAGCCTTGTGCTGGAAACGCTGAATGAGGACTCCGCGAATGTCGCTTATGAGCTGACCTTCCTTGCGGCGGGCATCTGCTGCCTGATCTATCTGCTGATCCGCAGGGAGAAATTCACAGTGAAAGCCGAAGCGCCGAAATATGTCGGTGCCGTGTTCGAGACGGTCGGTCAGTTGTTCTACATCTATGCGCTGGCAGATGAGGAGCATGTGATGATGTCCGCGCCGATCATCTCGGCGTATTGCGTGGCTTCGGTCGTTTGGAGCAGAATTTTCCTAAAGGAGAAGCTCTCGTGGAAGCACTATGCCATGATCGCATTGGTTGTGGCAGGCATTGTGGTGCTCGGCATTTACGATATATAAGAGAAAAACAGGACTTCGCTTCACGGCGTCGTCCTGTTTTTTGCTTCGTCTTCAATCAGCGCTACAAGGCTGTGCGGCGGCAGCTCCAGCGCATTGGCAATGCGCCACAGTGTCTCGAAATTCGGCTGCTTCGCGCCGGTTTCTATCATGGCAAGATGACTGCGCGCGATCCCTGCAAGTCCGCTTAACAGATCCTGCGATTGCCCGCGCTCCTTCCGCAGACGGCGGATCACACGCCCTGCTGCGGTGCGGTCAAATTCTATCATGCCAGCCACATCCTTTCTCCGCTAAGTTTAACGAAAAAAGAAAATGTATTAGTCTACGATGATAGACATATTGAAAATTATATGCTATAGTAGACAAAAACGGAAGGATGTTCCGTAAAAACAAAGGAGAATGGATATGGAAGAATATAGGAGACCTTATTATGCGCTGTTTTCCGCAGTAACAAAAGCAATCGAGGAAATGGAGCTTGGAAATTTTGAAATTGCCAAAGCGCTATTGGTACAAGGTCAGCAAACGGCAGAAGAAATATTTATTCAATATGGAGAGGACGTATTTGAAGTGTGATTGTAGAACCGAGGGATGCCTACGACGAGCAAGAAGCAGCAAATGGTACGGGTTTGTACGCAGTTGGCAGTTTCCAGCGCAATGACAAACAGGGCAGATTTCCCTTGTTATTGCTATAACATAGCCAAGACTAAAAAAGTCTTGCCGTGAGGGAGGCGGCGACGAAGCCGGTGAGGTCGGCAATCAGGGCGGCGGGGATGGCATAGCGCGTCTTTTTTACGCCTGCCGCGCCGAAATAGACCGAGATCGTATAAAAGGTTGTCTCGGTGCTCCCTAACATGATGGCTGCGGTGCGTCCGATGAGGGAATCAACGCCGTACACCGCCATTAAGTCCGCACCGACGGCGAGTGCCGCGCTGCCGGAAAAGGGGCGCAAGAGCACGAGCGGCAGCGTCTCTGCGGGAATGCCGACCAAGCGGCTCACGGGCGCGAGCAGCTGCGTCAGCAGATTGATTGCGCCTGAGGCGCGGAGCATATAGACCGCCGTCAGCAGCATGACGAGGGCGGGTGCGATGGAGAGCAGCAGCTTTAAGCCGTCCAGCCCGCCCTCCAAAAGCGCGGGATAGACCTCCTGCCGCTTTGCCAAGGCGAAAATCGAGACGCCGATCATTAGCAAAGGTATGAGCAGATCAAGCACGGCGCGTGACCCTCCGCAGCAGCTTTGCCGCGACGATGCCCGACGTGACCGAGAGAATCGAGGTCATCCAAACGGCGGGCAGGATATCAAAGGGCGAGGACGAACCCAAGGACGCGCGGACGGAGGCGACCGTGGTCGGGAGGAGCTGGATCGAGGCGGTGTTCATTACGATGAGCAGGCACATCTCGTCCGACGCCTCCGCGCCCCCCGAAAGCTCTTTCATCCGTTTGACTGCGGCGACCCCCAAGGGTGTGGCGGCGTTGCCCAAGCCCAGCAGATTGGCAGAGACATTGCCCGTTAAGTAGCCGAGGGCGACGGGGTCATTTCCCGCCTGCGGAAACAGCCGCCGAAAGAGGGGACGCATTAGTTTCCCCAGCTTTTCCGTCAGTCCTGCGCGCTCCATGACCTTTGCCACGCCGCTCCATAGGCAAAGGGCGCCTGCCAGCGAGAGGCAGAGCGTCACTGCGGCGGATGCGCCCTCCATCGCTGCCGAGGTGAGCACCCCGAGCTGCCCCTCCAGCAGCGCGGCAAATACGGAAAGCGCCAGCATGCCGACCCATACAAAGCCCATCATCTCCGGAAACACCTCCTCGCGGACAGCCTATGCGATTGCGGATTTAATTATGCTTTATACTTGACAGAACGAAAAAACATGATACAATAAAAGAAAAACGCTATATGTCAGAGAGGAGTACAAATGAAGTCAACAGGAATTGTTCGAAAGGTCGATGAGTTGGGACGCGTGGTGCTGCCCATCGAGCTGCGGCGTACATTGGAGATTGAGGAGCATGATCCGCTGGAGATCGCGCTGGAGGAGGATCGTATTGTCCTGCGTAAGTACCAGCCGACCTGTGTGTTCTGCGGCGCAGCGGAAAACTTGATCAGCTATCGCAGCAAGCGTATTTGTCATCCCTGCTTACAGGGCATCAACGAAGAAGAGGAATAAAAACAACAACGGAGACCGCCTTAAGCAGTCTCCGTTTTGTTTTTTGTGATTACGCCTTGCCGTTGCAGCCGAGGACGTCGATGAGCTTATGCTTGACAAGCTCCTTAATGTTGGCGCGGGCGGGCTTGAGATACTGGCGCGGGTCGAAATGATCCGGATGCTCCGCGAAATACTTGCGGATGGTGCCGGTCATGGCAAGACGCAGGTCGGAGTCGATATTGATCTTGCAGACCGCCATGCGGGCAGCCTCACGGAGCTGATCCTCGGGCACGCCGATGGCGCCGGGCATTGCGCCGCCGTAGGTGTTGATCATTTCAACATATTCCTGCGGGACGGAGGAGGAGCCGTGCAGCACGATGGGGAAGCCGGGCAGACGCTTTTCCACTTCCTTCAGGATGTCAAAGCGGAGCTGGGGCTTGGTGCCGGGCTTGAACTTATATGCGCCGTGGCTGGTGCCGATGGCGATGGCGAGGGAGTCGCAGCCGGTGCGGGTGACGAATTCCTCGACCTCTTCGGGACGGGTATAGGAGGAGTCTTCTGCGGAGACATTGACCTCGTCCTCGATGCCGGCGAGGGTGCCAAGCTCTGCCTCGACCACGACGCCGTGGTCATGGGCGTATTCGACGACGCGCTTTGCCAGCTTGACATTCTCCTCGAAGGGGAGGCTGGAGCCGTCGATCATGACCGAGGTGAAGCCGCCGTCAATGCAGCTCTTGCAGGTCTCGAAGTCGGGACCATGGTCCAGATGCAGCGCGATGGGAATCTCGGGATTCTCAATGACCGCCGCCTCGACCAGCTTGGTCAGGTAGGTGTGGTTGGCATAGGCACGCGCACCCTTGGACACCTGAAGAATGACGGGGGAACGGGTCTCTGCGCAGGCTTCGGTGATGCCCTGCACGATCTCCATGTTGTTGACGTTGAAAGCACCGATGGCGTAGCCGCCTTCGTAAGCCTTCTTGAACATTTCGGTTGTAGTTACCAGAGGCATAGAAAAAACGCTCCTTTGTTAGAATTCGTGGATATTATAGCACAAATGCGCTGAAATGCAAGTTAATTCCATTGAAAATAAGAAAAATAAGACGGCAAGCAGCCGTCCTAAATTGCAGGGGGTGAAAAAAGAAAGCTTGGGGAGCCGAATGCGGCAGGAAATCGCTCGATAGTGCCTGCACGCGGGCGGCTGATAGCCGCCCCTACGGCGTGGAATGTATAATTTCTCGTATGGGCGGCTATTAGCCGCCCGCTGATTTGGAATTCGCGCGGAGTGCGCCGAAGTCATTCACCCTTAGTCCTCAGCCGATGCATGGTACCAGATGCGGCGGATGCCGTCTACGGAGAAGCCGAGGCGGTCGTAGAGGCGCATGGCGGCGGCGTTTTCCTCGGCGCAGAGCAGCTTGATTCGCGGTGATTTGATTTGCTTCACCAAGCTAAGGACGCAGTCTGCGCCTCTGCCGCGCTCCAAGCTTGCTACGGCGGCAAGCTCATCTTCCATGCACAGCCCTAAGCCGATGCGCGTTTCGCCGTCATAGACGAAGCGGGCATTTTCCGGTGCCTCCCGATAGGTCTTTGCACAGGGGACACTGCGGAAGCGCTCATTGTAGAGGGTTACCCATTCGTCGCTGTCTGTTGGTTCCGCGCGGACCTCGGTGGAGGGCAGAAGGGCGGTTTCGATGCTGCGGTCGAGCAAATGCGTATAGACGGGGAAAACGGAAAAGTCGCCCTCCCCGCTGACATAGATGTGCTTTGCGCCGGCGTCCTTACAGAAATTCGCGCACTGCCGCACCAAACCTCTGAGTGAACCATAGACTGCGCGCACGAGGATATACGCCTCGCCGCGATAGGGAATCTCGCCTAAGATCAGCGAGGCAAGCCCGTCCGCGCAGGGAAAGATCGGCAGGTCCTTCATTACAGCAGCGTCTCGTCGTACTTTGCGCGGACACCGCCGATGAACTTCGGGCGGGTGCGTGCGGCGAGGAGGATAGCACTGCCGATATGATCCAAGCTCAGACGCACGGGGACGGCGACCTGCTTTAAGTGCATCCCGATCAGCGTGCCGCCGATGTCCAGACCCGCATCCGCACGGATGGACTCTACGGCAATGGGGTCGGAAAAGGCATGGTAGGCAGCCGTGGCAAAGGAGCCGCCTGCCTTTGGCTGCGGGACGACATTGACCGGCTCCGCGAAGGGGACTGCCTCGCGCTCAACGATGATCGCGCGGTTGAGATGCTCGCAGCACTGCGCCGCGAGGTAGATGCCCGCCTCATGAAGTGTGGTGTAGATTGCGTCAAAGACGGTCTCGGCGACCTCGGGACGGGAGTCCGAACCGATGCGGCTGCCGCAAATTTCACTGGTTGAGCAGCCGACGACGACGAGCTGCCCCTTGCGGAGCTTTGCATTTTCGATCAACTCGCGGGCTGCCTGCGCCGCCTGTAATTTCAGCTCATCCATTGGTGTTCACCTTGTCAAGCGTCTTGCTCTCGCACAGGGCGACGACCAATGCGATTGCGGCGACGATGCCGATGGCGCCTTGCAGAAGGTTGCCGGGAATGCTCGCTGCGGCGGCAAGTCCCTTACCGAGAATCAGACAAGCAAAAATAAAATAGCCAAAGACCATCCAAAGCTCCGCTGCGATGCCGCCGACGAGCTGGCCGAGATATGCGTTTTTCTTGCCTAAAGCGCGGAACAGGAGGGCAGCGATGACTGCCATGAGTGCCTTAATGACGAATGTGCCGGGAACATAGTGCATATATCCCGCCAATGCATCGGCGAGCGCGGAGCCGACCCCGCCGGCAAACGCGCCGTAGATCGGACCCAAGACCCAAGCACTGAGCAGGACGAAGCAGTCGCCGATGTTGACATAGCCCTGTGTGGCAGGTGTCTGGATCTGAATGAGCATCGTTGCGATGCAGGTCAGCGCCGTGAAGAGGGCGGTCAGAACCATTTTTTTCAGGTTAATTTGTTCTTTCATTGTCTTTCTCCTTGCTTTTTTGGAATGCATTGATTATACTCTATATTGGCATGATAAAAAGCACCAAAACGAGATTATTTGACCATGCCAGATGGAGGACGTCATGCTGACCTATACATTGGAAAAAGGACACGGCAAGAGCCTGTATGCCGAGCTATATGAGCATATTCGTGAGGATATCCGTGCGGGGCGGCTGGCGGCGGGGACGCGTTTGCCGTCGAAGCGGACGCTGGCGGCGAATTTGGGCGTGAGCACCGTGACGGTGGAAAACGCCTACGCCCAGCTCATTGCCGAGGGCTATGCCGAATCGAAGGAGCGCAGCGGCATTTTTGTCTGCGCCATCGGTGCTGCGCTGCCCCCTGTGGAGGCGTCCGCGCCCGTATACAGTGAGCTGCGGCGGGAGGCGCCTTTGCTCGATCTGAGCGGCGGCGGCGGTGAGGATGTGCCGTTCCCGTTTTCGGTCTGGGCAAAGACGATGCGCGCGGTCATTTCCGAGCAGGGCAAGAACATTTTGAAGCCCGTGGATTTTCGCGGCGCGGCAGAGCTGCGGGACGCCATTGCGGGGCATTTGTACCGCGTGCGCGGGCTGCGCGTCTCGCCGGAGCAGATCGTCGTCGGCGCGGGAAATGAGTATCTTTACGGCTTGCTCGTCCAGCTTTTAGGGCGCGAACGCCGCTATGCCGTGGAGGATCCGGGCTATCCGAAGATTACGGGCATTTATCAGGCGAATGATGTTGCGGTCAAGCATATCCCGCTGGACGGGGAGGGCATGAGCGTGCAAGCCTTGCAGAACAGCGGCGCGGAGATTGCGCATATCTCGCCGGCACACCATTTTCCGACGGGGATCGTCATGCCGGTTCGTCGGCGGAGCGAGCTGCTTGCGTGGGCATATGCGCAGCCCGGACGGTATATTATTGAGGATGATTATGACAGTGAGCTGCGCCATACGGGAAAGCCCGTGCCGCCGCTTTTCTCGCTGGACACCCAAGAGCGCGTGCTTTATTTGAGCACCTTTTCGCAGACCATCGCGCCGTCGCTGCGAATCGCCTATGTGTGTCTGCCGCCGAAGCTGCTGCTGCGGCTGCGGGAGCGGCTGAGCTTTTACACCTGCGCGGTACCGACCTTTGAACAGTATACCCTCGCGCGGTTTATTGACTCGGGTGACTACGAGCGGCATCTGAACCGTCTGCGCAAGCGCTACCGCGACAAGCGCGCTTTGATCCTCTCCCAGATTGAGGAGAGCCCCTTACACGGGCGCTGCGGTGTGGTTGAGGAGAACGCTGGAACGCATTTTTTGCTGCATCTGCAAACAGATCAGCCTGATGCGGTATTGAAGCGTGCCGCAGCGGAACGCGGGCTTTCCGTCCGTTTTCTGAGCGACTATCAGACGCGGCGTGGGGATACGGGTAGCATGATCTTCAACTATGCCTGTCTCGATACCGCCCGCGTTCCGGAGGCGCTGCGGACGCTTGCCGCGTTAACGGAGGAATAATCGAACGACCGCCGCTGCAAGAGATGCAGTGGCGGTCGCTTTTGGGGGACACGATTGGAAGTGCCTGCACGCGGGCGGATGATATCCGCCCCTACTAGCCTGTAACGCTTAAAACTGTAGGTAGCC
>JBJDYD010000053.1:0-12842 GCA_051867015.1 Faecousia sp.
GTCGTGCCCTACGGGCTACCTACAGTTTTAAGCGTTACAGGCTACTACGGCGCAGGCTCCGATTTTTCTCGTAGGGGCGGCTATCAGCCGCCCGCAGACACAGAGGAACAGACTTTTACGCAGTCGGTCGTTCCTACACGCGATGGGGACATGTCCCCGCCCTACATTTTCAATAAGCTGTGAGCCGACGTAAAGCCGGTTTTTTATAAAAAAACAACCCCCAAGGGGGCTTGCGGCAGCCATTTTCCCTTGTATAATGGAATTATCTTAGGAAAGTGAGGATAACATATGAAAAAAATCATATCCATGCTGCTTGCTGTGACCTTGCTGCTGGCGATGCTCGTCCCTGCGGCAAGTGCGGCGGGCGACTATGCGGGCAAGACCGTCCTGCTCTATACCGGCAATCTGCGCGGTGATATCGACGTCTACCCGAAGCTTGCCGCCTTGCGGGCAGAGTACGAGGCGCAGGACGCGAATGTCGTTCTTGTGGACGCGGGCAACTATCTGCAAGGCTCCGCCTACGCAAACGCAACCCGCGGCAAAGCGATCACCGATCTGATGACCCTTGTGGGCTACGATGTTGCCGCAATGGGCAAATACGACTTTGTCTACGGCGACGCGACCACGGGCTACATCTATCACGGCAACTACCATAAGTACTATACCCAAGCGGAGCTGGTCAACGGCGCAGAGGAAGAGGAATACCGCCAAAACGCCCCATGGGCTCCCGAAGCGGTCATGGCGACCCGTCCGGAGCTTGCGCCCGCCGGCTTTTACGCCGTCTCGTCCAACATCACCATCGGCAAGGAAAACAGCGGCTACTATAGCTTCGATCCGTATTTCGTCGTTCCGGTCACCGATTTGAGTGTCGGCGTTGTCGCCATCACCGATCCCGCCACGGCTGACTTCCTGCAGGACGGCTTCCTGGAGGGCTACACCTTCACGGACAAAGCGCCCGAAAAGCCCGCAGGCAGTGACATCGTTGTTGCATTGGTCAACGGCGGCACGGCGTGCGAGGCGGACATCGTCATCGACGCCTCGGCAGGCACGCCCATCGTCGGTGCCTATGTCATCGACAACGCAACCAAGGCGATCACCGAGGAAGAGATCAAGCTGGATCCGGTGGATCCCACCGTCGCCGAAGCCGTGGCAGCCGTGAAGGCGGAGAGCGTTACGGTGATCGGCAAGAGCGAGGTCACACTGGACGGCTCTGACCGCGCGAATTGGAACGGCGAGACGAACCTCGGCGACCTGACCGCAGATGCCCTCAAGTGGTACGCGGAAAACAAATTTGAAGGCTTCGCAAAGGATGTTCCCGTGATTGCCATTCAAAACGGCGGCAACTGCGACAACTACCTCTATGACGGTGCCGTCACCGATGTGGATCTGCTTCGCGCCCTGCCCTTCTCCCCGATGGGCGTCGGCATCCTGTATCTGACGGGCGAGCAGCTTTTGGAGGCGGTTGAGGCTTCCGCGCAGTGCGAGGACTGCCCCGGGTGGGCGCAGGTGTCCGGCATGGAGTATACCGTCGCAGCCTACAAGGAATTTAAGGCAGGCGCGGAATACGGTGACTTCTTCGAGGTCGAAACCGTCAACCGCGTGACGATCACCTCCGTCGGCGGGAAGGACTTCAGCAAGGACGCGACCTACGCCGTCATTGCCGACAACTTCCTCATGAACGGCAACGACACCTATTATGTCTTTAAGAATGCCAAGGAGGCTGAGGGCGCGAAATACCTCAATAACGGCAACGGCGTCAAGACCCGCGACATTGCGGCGATGTATATTAAGGAAGTCCTGAAGGGTACCATAGGCAGCGCTTATGCTAAGCTGCAGGGCAGAATCACCCTCCTGACCGAGGAGCCGGAGCTTCCCTTCGTCAACCCCTATACCGATGTGGCGGAAACCGCGTGGTATTATGACGCGGTGAAGTACACCTATCAGAACGGTCTGATGAACGGCACGGACAAGGACAAGTTCGAGCCGGAGACGGAGATGACCCGCGCGATGCTGGTGACCGTCCTCTACCGCGTCGAGGGTGAGCCGGAGGCTTCCGAATTCAAGAATCCGTTCAAGGATGTGGATAACAGCTGGTATACCGATGCCATCTGCTGGGCCGCGGACAAGGGGATTGTCAAGGGTACCGATGCGGACAAATTCTCTCCGAACGACAAGGTAACCCGTGAGCAGATGGTCACGATCCTGTTCCGCTATGCCTCTTATCAGGATTCGGCAAGCAAGGAACGCGCCGCGCTGACCGATTTCGCGGACGCTAAGGCTGTCTCCAAGTATGCCGAGGAAGCGATGCAGTGGGCGGTTGCCGAAAAGATCATTCAGGGTTCCGTTGAAAGCGGCAAGAGCTGCATTCTCCCCGCAGACAGCGCAACCCGCGCTGAGGTAGCCACCGTTCTGATGCGCTTCGTGGAGATGGTGAAGGGAGCATAAGCCTGCAAAAGCGCTGTGCGTAACGCTCAGGCACATCTCCCGTTCCCGCACACAGATTTGTCATAAGCACTGAAAAACCGAAACACAGCCCTCTCAAGTCTTGCGCTTGAGAGGGCTGTGCGCATCTTGGTACGCGGCGATGCACCGGTCACCTTTCCGTGACGCGGCAGGAATTACCGGATCGGTCGCACCTCAATTTGCTTCCGTGCTGTCGCAAAGGCTTCTTTGGGTGGCAATGGTTGTGAGCGTATCCCCGAGCTGCGTGAGCACTGCGCCTAACATGGTCAGTTCATTGACCGTCAGGCTGCTTGCAAGCGTATTGGCGAGCGCGGTGATTGCCGCTGTCAATTCACATGGGTTCATTTTTTGACTCACCTCATTTACAGCATATGATTGATATCGACTTTGGCGTATCAATCCGGTGAATTTGGGGATAGTAACGGAAAAGCACTCGGAGGGATCAGATGAAAATTCTCGGCGTCATTTTGACGACACTGCTGTCCGTCATTGTCTTATTCCTGCTTGCCAAAATCATGGGGCACAAGCAGATTGCGCAGATGGATTTGTTTGACTATATCGCGGGCATCACCATCGGCTCCATTGCCGCGGAGCTGGCTACGGAGCTGGAGCAGCCGTGGAAGCCGCTGATCGCGATGGTGATCTACGGCGGCGTCACCTTTGGCTTCAGCGTGATCACAAGCAAGTGCCCGCGGCTGCGGAAGTATATCAACGGCACACCCACGGTGATTCTGCATAACGGAAAGCTTTACCGCAAAAACATGAAGAAAGCCAAGCTGGACTTAAGCGAATTCATGGTCATGTGCAGAGAGGCGGGGTATTTTAATCTGAGCGACATTCAAACGGCGGTCTTTGAATACAACGGCAAGCTCGCCATTCTGCCGGTCAGCGACAAGCGCCCCATGATCCCCGCGGACAACAATCTCAAGCCCAAGCAGGAGACGATCAGTGCCGAGGTCATTATGGACGGCAGAGTCATGGACGAGAATTTGCAGCGGATGGGACTTGACGAAAAATGGCTCCAAAAGCAGATAGAGACGCAGGGCTTCCACAGCGCAAAGGAGATCTTCCTCGGTCTGTGCGACACCGATCACAAGCTCACCCTTTTTCAGGGAGAATAATCCGGGCCACCGATGAAAGAAGACGTTTTCATCGGTGGTCTTTTTACGATGATAGGGCTGGAAGCGCATAAAATGAAATGAACCTAAGATAGAGCACGGAGATGTATGCCATCGCAAGAAGCAATGCGGCAAGCTTTCCCTTCCGATGCTGATCATTGCCGCGCGTTTACGAAGACTTCCCGTAAAAAGGAGAGCGGGTTGCCCCATGGCGGGAGCGGCGCACAATCCGCACGCGATAACGCACCATGATAAACGAAGCAGCCAATATAGACACGGCCGGCAGTTCCTGCACCGGCAGGATATGTCCCCGGCTGCGGCTTTTTGCGTCTGTACCGACGCAGGCGTGACCGATTGCGCAAAATCGCCTGTCGCTCCCATGACACTTCCTTATGTACCAAAAAATCGTTTTATGGTTGAAATGTTGCCGATATTATGATAAAAGAAACATAGGGGGACGGAGGTGAGAGGCTATGCCGGACAAACAGAGCAATGAGCAGCCATACGGACGGATGGGCAGACATGCGTATTTGATTATCAGCCATCAGAACTTTAAACAATTGGAAATTTTAATGTCGTTGTTAGATTATGAAGCGAACGACATCTATGTACATATAGACAAGAAAAGTAAGTTGAGCGGTTTTGAAAGAGAAAAACTAAAGCGTGTGCTGCGGCACTCCGAGATGTCTTTCGTGAAATCCCGCAAGGTGTCTTGGGGAGCGGATTCCCTGATGAAGGTAGAAATAACGCTGCTGCAAGAAGCGACCAAAAGAAACCATGTTTATTATCATTTGTTATCCGGCGCTGATTTACCCTTAAAAACCCAATCATATATACATGAAAAGTTAAATCGCGATGGCCGTGATTATATCGCGCTTGAAACAAATCGTCAGCCGAACATTACAAAAAGCTTTTTAGACCGGTTTCGCTATTTTTATTTTTTGCAGAATCAAATAGATAGGAATAAAGAAAAAAGCCGGATCAGAAAAGTGCAGAGCCTCCTCCTTTCGATTCAAAAAAGCATTGGAATAGATCGAACGAAGCGTGCGAATTTCGAGTATGTGAAAGGCTCACAATGGTTTAGCATAACGCATGATACTGCCTTATACATTATTGATCGGTATCCGCAGTACAAGAAGTACTTTATAAGGTCATTCATACCGGATGAAAGCTTCCTGCAAACGATAGTAAAAAACGCCCCCTTGCGGGATCATGTAGTGGACGATAATTTGCGTTATATCGATTGGAAAAGAGGGAGCCCGTATGTATTCAGAGATGAGGATTATGACATACTGATGAAATCCGAGAAATTGTTTGCTCGTAAATTTGATACCTATGTGGATCAACGTATCATTCTGAGAATTCAGCAACACTTAAAAAGCAATGCTGAAATATCAGGGACGAGCGAAATGAAATAGGAATCGGGCAGCGCACTGCGTTCGCGGCGGCTGCGATGAAGCGCGGGTGCATTTTGACGGATGCAAAGAGAGTCTCTGCCAATCAGTGTTTGAAAGAAAGGAAGCTTTTATATGAGCGGAAAAAAGAAAATTGAGATCAAGCACAAGAAGGATGACTCCTTCGAAATTAAAATTGAGATCGACACGGACGATGCGCCGGAGATTGACGAGATGAGCGCCGAGCAGCTGGAGGCGTATCTTGCGGAGCTGGAGGCGCAAAAGGACGAGCTGGATGCCTGTGAGCCGGAGGACGACGAAAGCGAAGCATACGACGACTGGGCGGAGCAGCATGAAGATTTGGAAGACCTGATCGATGAGGTGGAAGACCGTCTGGAAGAACTGCGCGGGTGAGCTGTGCGGAGTGCAGCAGGAAAGCAAAATATGTTACGGCGACGCGGTGTGGCGACCGCGAAAACGGCAGAAGGTACAGTCAAACAAGTCCGTACGCAGTTGGCAGTTCCTGCATGGGCGCGTCAAGGATGCCGCGTGCTACAGTCGTTGAGCATACCCAAATCGTAGGGCACGACGACTCGGCGTGCCGACCGCGAAGCGGCAGTTGGTAGTTCCTGCACCGGCGCGCCGAGTCGTCGCGCCCTACGGCGAGGCTGCGATGGCAAATGGGATCTCTTCCCGATAGACCTTAGCCAAAACAGGTGCCTGCGCACCTGCGGATAGATGATAATTAGGAGGCGTTTTGTTGTGGCGAAATATATGATGGCGTTTGATGCCGGGACGACGTCGAACCGCTGCGTGCTCTTTAACGAAAAGGGCGAGATGTGCAGCATGGCACAGAAGGAGTTCACCCAGCATTTTCCCAAGGCGGGCTGGGTGGAGCATGATGCCAACGAGATCTGGTCCACGCAGCTCGAAGTCGCAAGGCAGGCGATGGAAAACCTCGGCGTGACCGCCGCAAACATCGCCGCCATCGGGATCACCAATCAGCGCGAGACGACCGTCGTCTGGGACAAACAGACGGGAGAGCCTGTCTGCCACGCGATTGTGTGGCAGTGCCGCCGCACCAGCGAATACTGCGATTCTCTGAAGGAAAAGGGCTTGACGGACACCTTCCGCACGAAGACGGGGCTTGTCATTGACGCCTATTTTTCCGGCACGAAGCTGCGCTGGATCTTGGAAAATGTACCCCGCGCGCGGGAGAGAGCCGAACGCGGGGAGCTTCTCTTCGGGACGGTTGAGACATGGCTGATTTGGAAGCTGACGGGCGGCAGGGCGCATGTGACGGATTACTCCAACGCCTCCCGCACGATGCTCTTTAACATCAACACCTTACAATGGGACGACGAAATTTTAACGGAGCTGAACATCCCGAAATGTATGCTGCCGGAGGTCAAGCCCAGCAGCTGCGTCTATGGGGAGGCGCTGCCCCGGTATTTCGGTGCGCCGATTCCCATTGCGGGTGCGGCGGGAGATCAGCAGGCGGCGCTGTTCGGGCAGACCTGTTTTTCCCCCGGCGAGGTGAAGAACACCTACGGCACGGGCTGCTTCCTCCTGATGAACACCGGAGACAAGCCGGTATTCAGCCAAAACGGCTTGGTCACAACGATTGCGTGGGGACTGGACGGCAAGGTGGAATACGCGCTGGAAGGCTCCATTTTTGTGGCAGGCGCCGCGATTCAATGGCTGCGCGATGAAATGAGACTCATTGACTCCTCGCCGGACTCGGAGTATATGGCGCGGAAGGTCAAGAATACCAACGGCTGCTATGTGGTGCCCGCGTTTACGGGGTTGGGTGCGCCGCACTGGGATCAGTATGCCAGAGGCACAATTGTGGGCTTAACGCGCGGCTGCAACAAATACCATATCATCCGCGCTACACTGGACAGCCTGTGCTATCAGGTGAACGATGTTTTGCGGGCGATGCAGGCGGATTCGGGCATTGTACCCGCCGCGCTGAAGGTGGACGGCGGCGCCTGCGCCAACAACTATCTGATGCAGACGCAGGCGGACATCAGCGCGGTGCCGGTGCAGCGGCCCCAATGTGTCGAGTCAACCGCGATGGGCGCGGCGTATTTGGCAGGGCTTGCCGTCGGCTATTGGACGGACAAGACGGAGGTTTTACACAACCGCGCGGTTGACCGCAGCTTTACGCCGGAAATTTCCGACGAGGAACGCGCGCGCCGGATCAAGGGCTGGAACAAGGCAGTCCGATGCGCCTACCATTGGGCGAAGGACGAATAGAGCTATATATGTCACTACGGGGAATTTGACGGAATGAGGAGGTAATTGCCGATGGGAAAGACGGAGGTATTGTCCCTGCTGCGGGACGGTGAGTATATTTCGGGGGAGGAGATCAGCCGTACATTGGGGATTTCCCGTGCGGCGGTCTGGAAGGCGGTCAATGCGCTGCGTGCGGAGGGCTGCCGGATCGACTCCGTGCCGAATCGCGGGTATTGCCTGTTATATCGGGAGCTGAACGAGGCGCTGCTTTTGTCTAAGCTTCCGCGTTTGCCGTGGAAGGTGCGCGTGCTTCCGGAGACGGATTCCACGAACAACGCCTTAAAACGCGAGTGCACCGCGCCCCACGGCACGGTGCTGGTGACGGGAAAGCAGACGGGGGGCAGGGGACGGCTCGGCCGCCAATTTGCCTCGCCCTTTGGCGGGGTCTATCTGTCCGTGCTGCTGCGGCCGAACGCCATGCCGGAGGAGCTGCTGCATCTGACGCCCATGACGGCGGTTGCGGTGCGGCGCGCGATTAAGGATTGCAGCGGGATCGAGGCGGACATTAAGTGGACGAATGATCTCGTCTGCGGCGGCAAGAAGCTCTGCGGCATTCTGACGGAGCTGACGACCGAGGCGGGCAGCGGCGCTTTGCAGAGCGTGATCGTCGGCATCGGCGTCAACTGTAACACGGTGATCGAGGAGCTTCCGCCGGAGGTACAGCCGATGGCAACCTCCCTTACGCAGCTCTGCGGGAAACCCGTCGATCCGAATGCCCTTGCCGCCGCGATGGTGCAGCGGCTTTATGAGATGGACGCAGCACTTTTGACCCGGCGCGAGGCGTGGATGCGGGAATATGAGGCGCACTGTATTACCGTCGGGCAGACCGTGCAGGTCGTGCGTGGGGACGAGCGGCGCATAGCCTTTGCCGAAGGCATTGACGCTTTCGGCGGCTTAAAGGTGCGCTGGGAGGACGGCACGGCAGAGACAATCAACACGGGCGAGGTCAGTGTGCGAGGCATGTACGGATATATTTCATAAGGAGGAAAACCATAATGAATGAAATTCTGAAGTGTTTGCAGGAGCGCAGAAGCTGCCGCAGCTTTCTGCCGAAGCAAGTGGACGAGGAGACGCTGGATGCGATCCTGACGGCGGGCACCTATGCCGCAAGCGGCAGAGGCGGGCAGTCGGCGCGGATTGTCGTTTTGCAGAAGCCGGAGGACATCGCGGCATTGGAACGCATGAACGCGGCGGTGCTCGGCGCGCCGGACGCCCATCCGTTTTTCGGTGCGCCGACGGTCTGCGTCGTGCTGGCGGACGCGGAGGCGGGCACGGCGGTTGAGGACGGCGCACTGGTGATCGGCAATCTGATGACGGCGGCGTGGAGCCTCGGCGTCGGCTCGTGCTGGGTGCACCGCGCGCGGGAGGAGTTTGCAAGCGACGAGGGCAAAAAGCTTTTGGAGCAGTGGGGCATCGAGGGCAATTACATCGGCGTCGGACATTGCGTTTTGGGCTACCCGACAGGGGAATTCCGCCCCGCAGCGCCGCGCAAGGCAAATTATGTGACGAGAGTGTAAATTCTTCTGAAAAATGCTTGCGGAATCCGAAAAAAACGGTATACTATAGGTGGAGTATGATAAAGGAGGTTAACGGCAATGAAGAAAAACGGTACGATGAAGCTCATCTGCGCGATTGTCGGCGGCGTGGTGATCCTCGGCGCGATGGTCGTCACTCTGGTTCACTTCTGGGATGACATTAAGAAGCTGTGCCCTTGCTGCAAATGCAAGGAAGAGGAAGCGCTTGAAGAAGAGGATTTTGAGGATCTCGCGGAGTAAGAAGCCCCAAATACACCGTCCCGTCTGTTGCGGGACGGTGTATTTTTTATAAAAAGGTATTTACAAATGGAAAAATTGCGCATATAATATTTCGACCCCGCGATTTTTGGAGGATGCCGCGTGCAGTTCGGCGGCAAGACAGGAGGACTGGCGTCACAATGAATGGTTACGAACGCGCCGTGCGGAAATGCAGACGCTTTGTCGCCCCGGTGTGGGAGGCATTGCGCGGATTTCGGCAGAAGCACTATGCGCGCGAATGGCTGCTGCTTTTTTTCTGGCTGTATCTATGCTGGTGCGAGGGTATTGTTCGGATTAACTCCGCCCAGTTTTTTTGGACGATTGGGCTGCTGACAACGGCGCTCTTTTCCGCGGTCGCCGCGATGCTGCTTTATGTGCTGTGCAGCGTTTTTTCACAGCGCGTGAACCGCGTGCTTGAGCTGATTGTGTGTTATGTTTTGCTGATTTTTTACGCGTCTCAGCTCATCTATAACTATAAATTTCACTTTTTCTATTCCGCTTACTCCATGGGAAACGGCGGACAGGTGTTGGAATTCTGGCGCGTGATTTTGCACGCGCTTTGGGTCAAGGCGGTGCCGCTGCTGCTGATGCTGCTGCCTGCGGTGCTGCTCAGCGTGTACGGGCGCGTCTTTGCGCAATCCCGGATCGGCAGCCGTTTGCGGCGAGCGTATTTTGCGGCGGGGGCAATTGCGCTGCATATGGCAATCGTTTTGCTGCTGCCTGCCTTTGGAAACGCGCCGATGTCGCCGTATGACCTCTACCATGAAACAAACGATCTGTCCAAGGGCGCCCTGCAGCTCGGACTGCTGCCTGCGTTTCGGCTGGATGTGCATCGGCTGATCTTCGGCTTTGACGGCGGCGAGCTGGTCACCCCGGAGGAGCCGTCCTCCCTTTCCTCGGAGCCGACGCAGCTTCCGTCTGACGAGCCGGTGCCGGTTTCGAGTGAGACGGAGCCGGTCACTGCGCCGACGGTGCTGCCGGAGTACGACGCCGCCGAGTATAATGTTCTCGATTTGGACTTTGCCGCGCTGGCGGCGGGTGAGGAAAACGAGACGGTGCGGAGGTTGCACGAATATTTCGGTATGCAGACCCCGACCAAGAAAAACGAAAAAACGGGCATATTCGCGGGCTGCAACCTGATCTTTATTACCGCAGAGGGTTTTTCGTATTTGGCAATCGACCCGGAGCTGACCCCGACCCTGTACCGAATGCAGACGGAGGGAATGCAATTTTCCGAGTTCTACACTGCCTACTGGGGCGTTTCCACCTCGGACGGCGAATATGTCAATCTGACGGGTACGATCCCAAAATCCGGCACATGGAGCCTCAGCGACACCGCGGACAACGCCATGCCGCTGACAATGGCGCAGCAGCTCAAGCGTGAGGGCTACAGCGCTTATGCCTTCCACGATCATTCCTATACATACTATCACCGCGACAAGTCCCATCCGAATCTCGGCTATATCTTCAAGGCGGTCGGAAACGGTTTGGAGATCACGGAGCAATGGCCGGAATCCGATGTAGAGATGATTGATGTTTCCACGGCGGATTTTGTCTCTAAAGAGCCGTTCCATGTGTATTACATGACGGTTTCGGGACATCTGCCCTATTCCTTTGACGAAAGCGACAACGCCATCGCCGCCAAGAACAGCGCCTTGGTCGAGGAGCTGCCTTACAGCGAGCCGGTGCGCGCCTACCTTGCCTGCCAAATCGAGCTGGACAGGGCGATGGAGCTTTTGCTGCAACGGCTGGAGGAGGCGGGCGTGCTGGAAAACACCGTCATCGTGCTGACTGCCGACCACTATCCCTACGGTCTGAGCATTGAGGAACAGAGCGAGCTGGCGGGACACGAGCTTGATCCGCATTTTGAAATCTACCGCAACGCGCTGCTTATCTACAAAAAGGGCATGGAGCCGGAGACGGTCACGCGCCGCTGCTCCGCGCTGGATATTTTGCCCACACTTTCGAATTTGTTCGGGCTGGACTTCGATTCCCGGCTGTATATGGGGCAGGATATCTTTTCCGATGCCGCGCCTTTCCTCCTTTTTTCCGACCGAAGCTGGATGACCGACGACGGATCCTACTACACCATCGGCGAGGAGCTGACGCTGTTCGGAGAAAAGGAGATCACAACGGACGAGATCGAGTATTATAACAGCATTACGGCAAACAAGTTCCTTGTCTCGCAGTGGATTTTGGAGGAGGATTATTGGCGCGTGTTGTTCGGCGACAATCTCCCGCCGGATGATCTCCCGCACGATCCCGAAAATCCCGACGGAACCATCTCGCCGGAATCCTCGAACTATTATGAATAAAAACAGAGCCGCACTTCGCCGAGAAGCGCGGCTCGATTTATGTCTTTCGGATGAATTTTTCCCCGCATTTGGGGCAGCGGATATTGATCTTTCCGCGTTTTTTCGGCACGCGCACCATCTGCTTGCATTTGGGGCAGCGGAAATAGCGGTTGTGCCGATCCGTCAGGCGCGACCAAAAGAAGCGGAAGCGCTTGTTTTCCTGCCTGCGTTTATAAATATTACGCGATAATGCGCGGCACATGCACAGCACAATGGATGCCATCACAAGCAAATGCAGCAGCGGGTAAATCACATAGGAAAAAATGCGGGAGTTGTGGAGAAAAAGGGAGAGCAGCGTATTCAACAGGCTGACGATCACCGCAGTGATCAGGAGCGCAAGATTCAGCTCATCCGAGCCGTAACGTCCGTACATAAAGCGGCGGATGGAAGCGCCGATGCGTCTGAACATAATAATCACCTAACGACCATTATAATGCTGCCGCCGAATTTTACAAGTGCAATTTGCATTTATTCATGATTTGTTTACGAATCCGAATGCCGTAGAATGAGCACGGGCAGATGCGGACGGTTGAACAGGCGCAGATGCACGCGGCTGTAGCCCATGCCGCGGCTGACATAGAGTGAGGTGCCGCCGGAGACGAATAAGCCTGCGTCGTATTCGGGAAAGAGGGTTCGCTCCGTGCCGAACACACCGCCGACAAAGGGCAGCCGCACCACACCGCCGTGGCAGTGCCCCGTTAAGACAAGCTGTACGCCCAGCTCCGACCACATGGGCAGGGTATCGTTGCGGTGGGCGAGCATGAGTATATAGGCATCGGGCCCGACCTCGCTGCGAATCTCCGCGACCAGCTCGTCGGGCATCTTACGGTCATACGCACCGCAGGGATCGTCCACGCCGGCAATGACGATGGACGCATCACCCCGTGTCAGAAGGGTATACTCGTTGCGCAGGACGCAGACGCCGCACTGCTCCATCAGCGAAAACACCTCGTTTCTCCGGGCAACCTGAAACTCGTGATTGCCCGTGACATAGTAGGTCGGCGCGATACGGACCAGCCCTTCGAGCAGGGGCGGGAGCATCAGAAGGTCGGTGTTTTCATCGAAAAGATCACCGTCAATGCAGATGAGGTCAGGGTCTGCGTTTGCAACGGCGCGGAGAAGAGCGCTGCTGTCCGTACCAAACTGCCGTCCGTGCAGGTCGGCAAGCTCCGCGACGCGCAGACCGTCAAATGCGGCAGGCAGGGCAGGGGAGGCGACCGTGACCTCCTCGGTTTGAATGGAGAAATTTTGCCAATAAAAGAAAAGAAGCAATGCAGCCAATACCAAAAGTGTCTTGACTGCCCGCCGGATCGGCCGCATTGTGTCGCCTCCGTTCGGAATGAAGTAGTGAATCGTGAAAAGTGAACAGTGAATAGTGAATAGTGTCGGAGTAAACTGTACCCCGTAGAATGGACACGATGA
>JBJDYD010000054.1:0-2819 GCA_051867015.1 Faecousia sp.
GCTAAGGACTAAGGGTGAATGACTGAGGAGCGCTCCGCGCGGATTTGAAATGCGGGCGGCTAACAGCCTCACGCCGTAGGGGCGGCTATCAGCCGCCAGGTGTAGGAACCACCCATTCGCACAAACTTGCCTCCCCATGTCATTGCGAGGAGCGCAGCGATGTGGCAATCTATTCAAAGAGATCCCGAATTGCGCATTTTCACGCAATTCGGGATCATTTTTTCTAAAACAACGTCCAAATCCAATAGATCAGTCCGTAAATGGCGCTCGCCGCCGTGCCGAAGACCAAAACAGGGCCGGCAATGGTAAACATTTTCGCGCAGGTGCCCAAGATCAGCCCCTCCGTCTGAAACTCCACGGCGGGGGCTGCGATGGAATTGGCAAAGCCCGTGATCGGCACAAGCGTACCCGCGCCGGCGAGCTTGGCGATATCGTCAAAAACGGCAAATCCCGTCAAAAGCGCCGCCAAAAAGACCAGGCAGACGCTCGTCGCCGTTCCGCATAAATCTTTGCTGAGGTGCAGTGCCTGAAAGCCGTTCATCAAAAGCTGCCCGATCAGACAGATCAACCCGCCCGTCCAAAAGGCGTTAAAGCAATTCCTCCAACACTTACTCTTCGGCGCCAGACTGTCCGCCAGCCTGCCGTATTCCTCATTGGTCATGGAAACCTCTCCCTTCGCTCCGCTTTTTTCAGTAGTTTCCCACCGACGGCGCAGGTTATGCGAAAAGAAAAATGAAAAAAAGAAATGCAATTCTCCGCATAACTCTTTGTGCGCGGGACAAACTAAGGGCGGACACAAAAGGAAGCAGCTTTCATTGCGATCGGATGCGATTCGGAGTGCCAAACCGAATTGAGCAGTTTCCATAGCGTGTCAAGTGTGCCGCATATTGGGGTATGGTCGGCGCGAACCGTACGGAAAAAGGACAGACGAAGCGCTCGTCTGTCCTTACATATTCATACCCCCTGTAGGGCGGGGACATGTCCCTACATTGGAATCCGCGCGGAGCGCTCCGACACTATTCACTCTTCACTATTCACTCTTCTCTATTCACTATTCCCCGTTCCCCCCGGCGTCTCATTTCCGGAACAGTCTTTGCCCCTCATACACCGGGGAGCAGGTCACGTCGGCGCCGAGTTTTTTCAGCAGGGACTCGTCCACCTGCGACAAAATCACCGTTGAATGTACCTGCGCGCCCTTGAGCTTGTCCAGCTCGTTTATGGCAAGCTCCGCCGTCGGATTCGTCACGGCGCTCATCGCGAGGGCGATCAGCATCTCGTCCGTGTGCAGGCGCGGGTTGCGGTTGCCCAAATGCTCGACCTTCAGCTTCTGAATGGGCGCGAGAACGGCGGACGAGATCAGATCGACCTGCGGCGCAATGCCTGCCAAATGCTTCAGCGCGTTGATGAGCGCGGAACAGGCAGGCCCCATCAGGGAGGTCGTCTTGCCCGTGATTACCGTGCCGTCCGTCAGCTCGATGGCAACGGCGGGATTTCCCGTCTTTTCCGCGACCTCCCGTGCGGCGGAAACCGTCTTGCGCTGCTCCGGCTCCAAATGCAGCGAGCGCAGGAGCATTTCCATTTTTTGCAGCTCCTTCACCGCCGCGTCGCCTTTTTTCACCGCGCATGCCGTCGCAAAATAGCGGCGCAGAATCTCCTGCTTGGACGCCTCGCGGCAGACCTCGTCGTCCACAATGGCAAAGCCCACCATATTCACGCCCATGTCTGTCGGGCTTTGATAGGGACATTCGCCGTAGATTTTGCGGAAAATCGCCTCCAAAACGGGGAAAATCTCCACATCGCGGTTATAATTCACCGTCGTCTCGCCGTAAGCCTCCAGATGGAAGGGGTCAATCATGTTCACGTCGTCCAAATCCACCGTCGCCGCCTCGTAGGCGAGGTTGATCGGGTGCTTCAGCGGAAGGTTCCAGATCGGGAACGTCTCATATTTCGCGTAGCCCGCACGGATGCCCCGCTGATGCTCCTGATAGAGCTGGCTCAGGCAGGTTGCCATCTTGCCCGACCCGGGGCCGGGGGCGGTGACCACGACGATGGGGCGCGTCGTCTCAATATACTCGTTTTTGCCGAAGCCCTCCTCTGAGACAATCCGCGCCACATCGGCGGGATAGTCCGCAATGGGATAGTGCCGATAAACCCGCACGCCGAGGGCTTCCAATTTGTTGCGGAACGCCTCCGCCGCCGCCTGCGCCCGATAACGGGTCAGCACCACGCCGCCGACATACAGCCCGTAGTCCCGAAAGGCATCAATCAGGCGCATCACGTCGAGATCGTAGGTGATGCCGAGGTCGCCGCGCCGCTTGTTTTTCTCAATGTCGTCAGCGGAAATGACAATGATCAGCTCCGCCTGCTCCTTTAATTCCAAGAGCATTCGCATCTTGCTGTCCGGCTCGAACCCGGGCAGGACGCGGGAGGCGTGATAGTCGTCAAAGAGCTTGCCGCCGAATTCGAGATAGAGCTTTCCGCCGAACCGCTCCACCCGTTCCCGAATCCGTTCACTCTGCAATTTCAAATACCGTTCGTTGTCAAACCCGATCCTCCGCATGGCGCATCCCTCCTGTGTATTTCAAAAGTCCAAATGCATTATACCCCGTTCCCCCACGGAACGCAACCGTTTCCATAAAAAAGAATCACCCTGTTTGATCGGGTGATTCCCTGTAGACCGGGGACATGTCTCTATTCTTTAGTGAATAGTGAATGGTGAATAACTGTGGTGTGCTCCGCACGGATTTTAAATGCGGGCGGCTATTAGCCGCCCCTACTAGTTTGTAACAATTAAAAGTTGTGTATCAGCCTCTGTAGTA
>JBJDYD010000055.1:0-12717 GCA_051867015.1 Faecousia sp.
CATACCTTGGACGATGCCGCCGGTCGCCTTAAGGAGATCCGGGTCGGTGACCTCGAGGTGAATATTTCTGTCCTGCGGGTCGTCGGGCGACAGGGAGGTAATGCGGATGTCATACTCCTCAACCTGCGAACCGCGCACATTGGAGCGTATTGTGGCGCGTCCCGTATGAATTTCCTGATTTTGCGCGATTTGGATCGGTTCGCCGCCGATGGCCTGCATCGTACCGAAAACGCCCTGCGGCGTATTTTTTTCGATGCTTCCCGTGACACCGCGCCCGTTAACCACGCCCTGCAGCGCGCCCGGTTCGCCCGCTTCTCCGCGAATGACCGAGGCGACAGAGGACGGCAGCACTGTGCCGCCGGTGATGGGCAACAGCGTCCCGTTGTCATTCACGCCGTGACCAAGTGCGCCGAAGGCTTCTGTTTCTGTGTCATAATATGTCACCGTGCCGATGCCGCTCACGGTATCGCGGACATAAATTCCGAGTTTCCAGCCGTCTTCCGTCCGTGTCGGTGATAAGGTTATGGTCTGCTGCGTGCCGCCGCGTGAGACAGTGAGCTTCAGCGGCGCGCCGTTCGCGTTTTCCACCGCCTGTTTGACCTCCTGCGTGCTTTTGATCTGCGTGCCGTTAATCTCACGGATCACGTCGCCGCACTTTAAGCCTGCGCGCATAGGGACGCTCTCCGACAGCTCCACAACCGCTACGCCGTCCGTATGCAATCGCAATCCGATGGTATTCCCGCCGGGAATGACCGTTTTGGGCGCGGCAGAGACGCATATTGACAGCAGAAGCGTCAATAATACTGCAAGCGCGCCCTTTCTTTTCCAATTCATGCCTCGTTCCTCCCGCTGTTTTTTGTTCGGCGTTTCGCCCGAAAAAGGATCGCCGTGAGAGTAATATGGCTCAAGCAAGCAAAAAGCACTTTGACAAATCCATGCGGATTTGGCTTGTTAAAAAATGAAACCCGCTGCAAACGCGAAAATCGCGTCTGCCGTCGGGTTTGTTTTTTCCTTCTTTTCAAATTATTATTTTGGGAATTATTATAATAATGTATAACGCTTGCTTTTTTCTCTGAATTATGGTATAATTTTTTAGATTAAAATAGAATGGAAAGGAGTCGGCTATGTATTCAAATGCCTATGTATGGTCACGCGTCTTGTCCTATTTGGAGCAGCATTCTCCCTCGATGGCGGTCGCATCGTTTTTTGACGACGCGGAGATCGTCGAGCTGAATGGGGAGAAGCTTGTCATTTATTCTCCTTCCCCCTTCCGCAAGGACGTTATTCTGAGCCGGTATTCCGAGCTGATTAAGGACGCCATGCGCGACCAGTTTCAGACGGAGGTCGAGCTTGTCGTTCTGGACGAGGACGAATATCCGCAGTATTCCGGCAACCGGCGCAGACGCAATTTTGCGGAGTTTAACTCGCAATTTACCTTTGATACCTTTGTCGTCGGCTCCTCCAATCAGCACGCCTTTTCCGCCGCGGAGGCGGTCGCGGAGGAGCGCACCACGGTCTATAATCCGCTGTTTCTCTACGGGCAGTCCGGCTTGGGCAAGACGCATCTGCTCTACGCCATTGCAAACCGCATTCAGCAGAAGCACCCGGAATACAACATTGTTTACATCAAGGGCGACCAATTCACCAACGAGTTTATCGAAGCGGTGCGCTCCGGCAAAAACTTTGAGTTCCGCGACAAATACCGCAATGCCGACCTGTTTTTGATTGACGACATTCAATTTATCGCCGGTAAGGACGCGACGCAGGAGGAATTTTTCCACACCTTCAATACCCTCTATGAAAACAAGCGCCAAATCGTCCTGACCTCTGACCGCGTGCCGAGCGATATGCTCCGCTTGGAGGAGCGTCTGCGCACCCGCTTTGAATGGGGTCTGATTGTTGATATCCAGCCGCCCGATTATGAAACGCGCTACGCCATCATCAAAAACAAAGCCCTCTCTTACGGTTTAGAACTGCCGGACGACGTGTGCGACTATCTCGCGGAGAATATCACCAACAACGTCCGCCAAATTGAGGGCACGGTGAAAAAAATCAAGGCATATCACGACCTCGGCAATTGGAAGATCAATATTGAAAACGTATCGCGTGCCATTAAGGACATGTATAAAGGAAAATCCCAGGAGATTCCCACGCCCGACCTCATTATCAGCGAGGTCTGCCGCTTTTATTCCATTGAAGAAAGCGTTCTGCGCAGCAGAAACAAGACAAAAAACACCTCGGAAGCACGGCATGTCGCCATGTATCTGATCCGCAAGCTGACGAATCTATCCTATCCGGATATCGCTACCGTATTCGGGGTCAATCATACCACGGTTATCTACGCGCTTCGCCGCGTGGAAAAGGATCTCGGCAATTCCTCAAACGGTCTGCAGGATAATATCCGCGACATCACCGCCAACATCAATTCCCGCCTGTAATTTTTTGTCGCAAAAGCTGTCCACAAGCCCTGTGCATTTTGCAAAAGTTTTCCTGTGTAATTTCGCGCTTTGTTTTTTTCGCACGAAAGCTGTCAATAACTATTTTATTCCCGCACATTTGCCTGTGCATAAAAAAGCCTTGCGGTCAGAGCGTTTGCAGAGGTTTTGCACAAAGTTTTTGACTACTACTGTTTACTACTAAAAAAAATAAACCTATTCTTTCTACGGAAGAGAGAAAGAAAGTGAGGCTGTAAAAAATGAAATTTACCTGTGAAAAAGCGCTGCTCGTGTCCGCGATCTCCGTTGCGTCGAGAACCGTCTCCGCAAAAAGCACGATTCCCTGCCTTGAAGGCATCCTCCTGCGCGCCGGTGTCGGCATTCAGCTCACCGGCTTCAACCTCGAAACCGGCATTACCGTAAAGGTCGGCGCAGCCGTCACAGAAGCGGGAATCTGCGTCATGCCTGCGCGTCTCTTCTTCGACATTGTGCGCAAGCTGCCGGACGAGGAGGTTTCTATTGAGGTTGATGAAAAATTGCAGGTGTCCATTCGCGGCGGCGCCTCCTCTTTCCGCATCACCGCGATGGATGCGGAGGAATATCCCGATCTGCCGGATGTCAACTCTGAAAAGGGCATTTCCATTCCCCAGTCCGCGCTGCGGGAGATGATCGGCGGAACGATTTTCTCCGTCTCCGAAAATCAGGCGCGCCCGATCCATACCGGCTGTCTGATCGAGGTTCGGGACGACTCTATTACGATGGTCGCGGTGGACAGCTTCCGCTTAGCCAGAAGAACTTGGCACAGCGAAAGCTCCATCGGCAGAGAGATGAAATTCGTTGTACCCGCAACCGGTCTGCGAGAGGTGGAAAAGATCCTCGGCGATACCGACGAGGAGGTTGTTTTCACATTAGGTGAGAAGCATATTCTGTTCGAAATCGGCGACGCAACCCTTGTCTGCCGTATTTTGGAGGGCGAATTCATCGACTGGCGCCGCGTTGTGCCGGTGAACAGTCCGATCAAGCTGGTTGCAAATGTCGCAACGCTGACTTCTTCCATTGAGCGCGTGAGTCTGATTGTGTCCGAAAAGATCAAAAGCCCCGTGCGCTGCGTGTTCGGGGACAATATGGCGGATTTCCGCACCACCAATACCATCGGCTCGGCGCATGATACCTGCGACATTGCAGGCAACGGCAACGAGCTGGAGATCGGCTTCAACTGCCGCTATCTGCTCGACGCTTTGCGGGCAGTGCCGACCGAGGAGGTCACCTTGGAGCTGCAAAACGGTTTAAGCCCCGTCGTTTTCACGCCGGTCGATGACAAAAAGGACTTTGCGTACATGGTGCTGCCGGTCAGACTGCACTAAAGCAGTGAATAGTGAATGGCAAACAGTAAATAGTTTCTATTTTTAGCAATCACAACAGCACGGAAGAATTTTCCTAATTTGTCATTGCGAGACCAGTGCGCACACTGGTCGTGGCAATCTCAAGCTGTAAGTTTGTACGCACTCAGTAGTTCCTACACAAGATTGCCGCGTCGCTGCGCTCCTCGCAATGACATGGAAAGAAAGCCTACTTGCTTTCCAATCCGTGCAGAGCACACTTCAGCCATTCACCCTTAGCCCTTAGTTCTTAGCCAAAAAAGAGTTCCAAACAAGGAGAAAACTTATGAAAGTACGCGTGCGGCGGGTGTCCGCTGAGGTCGTTCCTGTCGGGATCACGACAGATTTTATTAAGCTGGAAAGCTTTCTGAAGCTGGCAAACGCCGTTGCCTCGGGCGGTATGGCGAAAAACTTCATCCAAAACGGCGAGGTTACCGTCAACGGAGAAGCCTGTCTCATGCGCGGGAAAAAGCTCGTGGACGGCGACAAGGTCTGTTTTGACGGCGTGACTTATTTGGTTAAGCATGCAGATTGACCGTCTCAGTCTGCGGAATTTCCGCAACTATGCCGAAACGGAGGTCTGCTTCGTACCGGGCGTAAATCTGCTCGTCGGCGGCAATGCCAACGGAAAGACAAATCTTTTAGAGGCAATCGGCTATCTCTCAACCTGCCGCGCCTTCCGCACGCGAAAAGAGCAGGAGCTGATCCGCTTCGGCGCGGAATTTGCCGAGCTTTCGGCGGAGCTGTTTTCGCAGGAGCGCGTGCAGACGCTCAGAGCCGTCTTATTTTCCGGACGCCGTCCGCGCCAGCTCTTTTTGAACGGCGTGAAGCAGAAGACCGCGGCGGGCATTGTCGGTGTACTGCCCAGTGTGCTGTTCTGCCCGGAGGATCTTCTTGTGCTGAAAAAGGGCGCGCAGCCGAGGAGAAAGCTTCTTGACAATGTGATTTGTCAACTGCGCCCGAATTATGACGCCGCGCTGACGGAATATCAGCGGCTGTTAGAACAAAAGAGCGCCGTGCTCCGCGACTGGCGGGACAGCCCATCCTTGCGGGAGGTGCTGCCGGAGTATAATATCCGTATGGCGCAGGTGGGTGCGCTGGTCATCTCCTACCGGGCGCGGTATCTCAAGGCGCTTTCCGCGTGCGCGGCAGAGTTCCATCGGGAATTCTCCGGCGGAACGGAGGAGCTGACGCTCGATTATCATACCGTATCGAATATCGACGATCCCTTTGCGCCGGTCGAGCGCCTCAGAGAGCTGCTTGCGGAGCATCAGGCGTCGCACGAGCGCGCGGAGCTGGAGAGCTGCCAATGTCTGTCCGGCCCGCACAAGGATGATTTTGAGGCAAGGCTGAACGGTCTGCCGGTAGCGCAGTTTGCCTCACAGGGGCAGACGCGCACGGCAACGATTTCTATCAAGCTCGCGGAGCGGGAGCTGCTGAAACGGGACAGCGGCGAGGAGCCGATTTTGTTGTTGGACGATGTGCTGTCCGAATTGGATATGGGGCGGCAGGATTTTGTGCTGAATCAGCTCAAAAACGGACAGGTGTTTATCACCTGCTGCGAAACCGACCGCCTGACGAGCTTGGGACAGGTCCTGCACATTGCAAACGGCAGCGTAAAATAGGAGAACTGAAATGTACATTTCCATCGGAGCGGATTTTTCCGTCCGCGACCGCGCTGTGATCGGCGTGTTTGACCTTGACAATACAAGTATTTCCAAGCATACAAGGGCGTTTTTGTCCGAGGCGGAAGCGCAGGGCGAGGTTGTCGATGTATCTGGAAAGCTGCCGAAAAGCTATATTCTGACCGAGGAATTCGGTCTGCGCCGCGTCTATCTGACGCAATACAACGCGCAAATTTTAGAAAAACGCGCCGAAGAACCATTTCATGAGATTAAGTAACCGAAGAATGCGCGTTTATGCTATGTAAGGAGTTTTTATAATATGTCCGAAGAATTATTCAGTACAACGGTGGAGCAGGAGTATGACGCTTCGCAAATTCAGGTGCTTGAGGGCTTGGAGGCGGTGCGGAAGCGTCCGGGTATGTACATCGGCTCGACCTCGTCGAGCGGTCTGCATCACCTTGTCTATGAGATTGTCGATAACTCCATCGACGAGGCGCTTGCCGGCTACTGCAAGCACATCACCGTGACGATTAACCCGGGAAATACCATCACCGTTACCGACGATGGCAGAGGCATTCCCGTAGACATTCAGGCGCAGACGGGAAAGCCGGCGCTTGAGGTTGTCTTTACCGTTCTGCACGCGGGCGGTAAATTCGGCGGCGGCGGCTATAAGGTCTCCGGCGGTCTTCACGGCGTCGGCGCCTCCGTCGTCAATGCCCTGTCTGAATGGCTCGTGGCTGAGGTACACAAGGACGGCAATATCTATCAGATGAAATTCTCCCGCGGACATATCACCCAGGAGATGCAGATCGTCGGGAAGACGGACAGAAACGGTACCGTCGTCACCTTCAAGCCCGACCCGGAGATGTTCGACACGACCGAGTATGACTATGAAATTCTCCATACGCGGATGCGCGAACAGGCGTTTTTGAATGCCGGTCTGCATATCTCCATTCAAGATGCGCGCACGGAGGACGGAAAATCCGACGCCATGTGCTATGAGGGCGGCATTCGCGAATTTGTGCAATGGCATAACCGCCATAAGACACCGCTGCACGAGCAGGTGGTCTATATGTCCGGCACGCGGAACGGCGCGGAGGCGGAAATCGCACTGCAATATAACGATTCTTATAATGAGACGCTTGTCTCCTTTGCCAATAACATCCACACGCCGGAGGGCGGAATGCATGAGACGGGCTTCAAGACCGCGCTGACCCGCGTGATGAACGCCTACGGTATGAAGACGAACGCGATCAAAACCGACGCGGATAAGGTCTCCGGCGAGGATTGCCGCGAGGGTCTGACGGCAGTGATCTCCGTCAAGCTGACCGACGCACAGTTTGAGGGACAGACCAAGGCAAAGTTAGGTAATGCCTATATCCGCACGTTAGTCGATTCCATCGTAAATGAGCAGCTGACGATCTACTTTGAAGAGCATCCCGCCGTCGCTAAGATTATCCTCGACAAAGCAATGACTGCCAACCGCGCCCGCGAGGCGGCAAGAAAGGCAAGGGAAAGCATCCGCAGAAAGACCGCGCTGGGGGGCGCCGCGATGCCGGACAAGCTGCGCGACTGCAACGAGACGGATCCCTCTCTGACCGAAATTTACATCGTCGAGGGCGACTCCGCAGGCGGCTCCGCGACACAGGGCAGAGACTCGCGCTTTCAGGCAATTTTGCCGCTTTGGGGCAAAATGCTGAATGTCGAAAAGGTGCGCGAGGACAAGGTCATCGGCAACGATAAGCTGCAGCCGGTCATCACCGCCCTCGGTGCAGGAATCGGCGAGGAGTTCCATTTGGAAAAGCTGCGCTATCATAAGATCGTCATTATGGCGGATGCCGACGTGGACGGCAGTCATATCCGCACGCTGCTTTTGACCTTCTTCTTCCGCTATATGCGCCCGCTGATTGAGAATGGATATGTGTATTCCGCGATTCCGCCGCTGTATAAGCTGACCCGCGGCAAGACAACAAGGGTGGCGTTTTCGGATGAGGAGCGCGACCGCGTCTCGGCGGAGCTGCGCGCCGATAATCCAAACGCGAAGGTCGATATCGCGCGGTTCAAGGGCTTGGGCGAGATGAACCCGCACGAATTGTGGGAGACGACCATGGATCCCGAGCGCCGCACGCTGAAGCAAATTCGCTTGGAGGACGCCATCAAAGCCGACGAGATTTTTACGCTGTTAATGGGCGAAAAGGTCGAACCAAGAAAAGAATTCATCGAACAAAACGCCAGATATGTTGTGAATTTGGATTATTAAAAATAGGCTAACGATTATGTCATTGCGAACCCAGTGCGCACACTGGGTGTGGCAATCTCCGGCTGTAGGTTTGTACGCACTTGGAAGTTCCTGCACGAGATTGCCACGTCGCTGCGCTCCTCGCAATGACACGGTGAGGCTACCCTAATTGTCATTGCGAACCCAGTGCGCACACTGGGTGTGGCAATCTCCGGCTGTAGATTCGTACGCACTTGGAAGTTCCTGCACAAGATTGCCACGTCGCTGCGCTCCTCTCAATGACATGAAAAGAAAACCCGTTTTATATCAATTCCTACGCGCAAATTGAAACAAGGAGGAAACACCTTGGCACATAAGAAGGATTACAAGCCCGAGGATATTATGTTCCCGAATCAGGCGATCGTGACCAGCGAGCTTGTACATGAGATGAAAACCAGCTATATGGAATATGCCATGTCCGTCATCATCGGGCGTGCGCTGCCGGATGTACGCGACGGCTTGAAGCCCGTACATCGGCGTATTCTGTATGCAATGTATGAGGATAATTTGACCTCGGACAAGCCGTTTAAGAAATCCGCGACCTGCGTCGGCGACGTCTTGGGCCGTTACCATCCCCACGGCGACGCGTCTGTCTATGACGCCCTCGTCCGTTTGGCGCAGGATTTCTCCATGCGCTATATGCTCGTGGATGGACACGGCAACTTCGGCTCCGTCGACGGCGACCCTCCCGCAGCTTACCGTTATACGGAGGCGCGCCTGTCTAAAATCTCCAACGAGATGCTCCGTGATCTTGAAAAAGAGACGGTCGATTGGGACCCCAACTTTGACGAGACGCGGAAGGAGCCGCGGGTGCTGCCCAGCCGCTTCCCGAATCTGCTCGTCAACGGCTCCTCGGGTATCGCGGTCGGCATGGCGACGAATATTCCGCCGCACAACCTCACTGAGGTCATTAATGCCTGTCTGTGCGTGCTGGACAATCCCGAGGCAAGCCTATTCGACCTGATGGAGCATATCACGGGACCTGACTTCCCGACAAAGGGTTTGATTCTCGGTCGGGCGGGCATTCGCAGCGCCTACGCCACCGGCAAGGGACGCATCACCATGCGCGCCCGCACGGAATTGGAGGAATTCGGGCAGAACCGTCAGCGTATCATCGTCACCGAGATTCCCTATCAGGTCAATAAGCGGATGCTCATCAAAAACATGGCGGATCAGGTCAACGAAAAGCGTTTGGAGGGCATTTCCGACATCCGTGACGAGTCCGACCGCAACGGTATGCGCATTGTCATCGAGCTGAAACGCGAGGCGAACCCGCAGGTTGTTTTGAACCGCCTGTTTGCGCAGACGCAGCTGCAATCCACCTTCGCGGTCAATATGCTTGCGCTGGTCAAAAATCAGAGCCAGCCGAAGGTGCTTTCCCTCCGGGAAATTTTGGACGAATATCTCGCCCATCAGGAGGATGTCGTCATCCGCCGCACGCGCTACGATCTCAAAAAGGCGCAGGAGCGCGCCCATCTGTTAGAGGGCTTGATCATTGCGCAGGAGAATATCGACAAGGTCATCCGCATTATCCGCTCCTCCTATGACGACGCCAAGGAGCGTTTGATGGAGCGCTTCGGTCTGAGCGAAATTCAAGCGCAGGCGATACTCGATATGCAGCTGAAGCGTCTGCAGGGTCTGGAAAAGGACAAGCTGCTTGCCGAATACCGCGAGCTTGAGGAGAAGATCGCCTATTATCAGAAGGTCTTGGGCGATATGGAGCTGGTCAAGGGCATCGTCCGCGACGAGCTGACCGCCATCCGGGACAAGTACGGCGACGCGCGGCGCACGGAGATTGTCGATGTGGAGGACGAGATCGACGATGAAGACCTCATCGAGGAGGAGGACTGCTGCTACACCCTCTCCGAAGGCGGCTACATCAAGCGTCTGCCGGTGGATACCTACCGCAGCCAAAAGCGCGGCGGCAGAGGCGTGTCCGGTCAGAGCCTGCGCGAGGAGGATTATATTAAAAATCTCTTCATCGCCTCCACGCATGACTATCTTCTGTTCTTTACGAATACTGGGCGCGTTCATCGCCGCAAGGGTTATCTGATTCCCGAGGCGGGACGTACCGCCCGCGGCACGCATATTGCGAACGTTTTGCCCTTGGAACAGGAGGAGCGCGTGACCGCGATGCTGCTCACCCGAGACTTTGCCGAGGACGAGTTTATCACAATGGTCACCCGGCAGGGTACGGTCAAGCGGATGCAAATGTCAGATCTCTACACCGCGCGCAAGGCGGGTATCCGTGTTTTGAGTCTCGATGAGGGCGACGAGCTGATCGCCGTCATGAAAACCACGGGAAATGACAACCTCCTGCTTGCAACCCGGCGCGGCATGGCAATTTGCTTCAATGAAACGGACGTCCGCTGCATGGGCAGAATGGCAACGGGCGTGCGCGGTATTCGCTTGGGTACGGATGACGCGGTGGTCGGCGCAGCGGTCGCGGAGGCGGGCAAGACCCTGCTGACCGTGACGGAGAACGGCTACGGCAAGCGCACCCCGGTGGAGAGCTATCTGCGCGGCGACGAGGTGCAGAGCCGCGGCGGTAAGGGAATGAAAAACTACCGCCTGACCGAGAAAACCGGCGCGGTCGCGGGTGCGGTCGTCGTTGATGAGGGAGACGACATTCTGCTGATTGAATCCGGCGGTATCGTTCTGCGCACAACAGTCGATAATATCAGCGTCTATGGCAGAGATACGCAGGGCGTGATCATCATGCGCATTGAGGACGGCAACCGTGTTATCGCCATCCAACGCACCGACGGCGCGGAGGAGACGGAAGAGCGGGCAGTGAGCAGTGAGCAGTGAAGAGTGAAGAGTGAATAGTGAATAAGGAGCGCTCCGCGCAGATCAAAAATGCGGGCGGCTAATAGCCGCCCCTACGAGTAATTTCGCAGTTCACGCCGTAGGGGCGGCTATCAGCCGCCCGGTGTAGGCAGCCTGTTTTGGCTAAAGGCTAAGGGTGAATGGTGAATGACTGAGGGGCGCTCCGCGCGGATTTGAAACTCGGGCGGATGCTATCCGACCCTATGAAAGGGCATTTGCCCATGTTATCATAATCAAAGATTCTATTCCGAAAGGAGAACCCTATGGATCAGGAAGAAATTCGTGAAGAGGAGTCGGAAGTGACCGACATCGAGGAGACGGAGGAGGAAGAAGCGCCTGCGCTTGATCCGCCCAAATTTTCCGCCAATACCGTGATCAATGCTGCCATCCAACAAGAGGCCTCCGAAACGGTGGCGTCGAAGAATGCAAAGTATGTCAGCTACGGCTGCATTGCGCTGGTTGTGGTGGCGTTAGGTCTGTTGATCTGGCAATATGTGGTAAACAGGACCACAATGGGACTGATGATGGTTTTGCTCTGTGTCCTCGTGATTGTTTATTTGGTCTACAGTCAGGTTACCATGCCGAAGAAGGCACTGGAGCGCTGGGAGGCTTCGATCCTGAAATCCTTTGGCAGCAAGGAGCTGCACCTGACCACGGAATTTTATGAATACTCCCTAGCGCAGAGCGTCAAGGAGGACGGCTCGGTCAATGTGCAGGGCTATTCCGATCTCAGCGAGCTGAAGGAAAGCGAGCATCTGTTCCTCCTGCGCCGCAGCAAGCAGCAGTGGTTCTTTGTTGCGAAGGACGGCTTCACCGTGGGCAGCGCGGAGGAATTCCGTACCTTTATCACCGAACGCTTAGAGGGCAAGTAATATGGCTTTTTTTCTGACAAAAAGCAAGACGGAGGAGAAACGCCTCGGCATTTACATTCATATTCCGTTCTGCAAGAGCAAATGTGAATACTGCGACTTTTATTCCATCGGCGGCAGCCGCGACCGCCGCGTGACCGACGATTATTTGCAGGCGCTCGCCGACCACATCCGCGAAGCGGGCAGGCTTGCGCCGGAGTATTTGGTCGATACCGTCTATTTCGGCGGCGGTACGCCGAGTTTCTTTGGCGCGGAGAACTTGGAAAAGATCCTCGACGAGATCCACAAAAGCTTCCGTCTGAGCGTGGAAGCGGAGATCACGCTGGAGGCAAACCCCGACAGCGTGACGCTGCAATCCATGAAGAAGCTCGTCCGCGCGGGCTTCAACCGCATCTCCATCGGCGTGCAGTCCGACGACGACGAGATGCTTAAAAAGCTGGGCAGACCGCATAACTTCCATCAGGCAAAGCAAGCGCTGACCCTTGCGCGGCAGGCGGGCTTCGGCAATATTTCCCTTGACTTGATGTACGGTTTGCCGAATCAGACACTCACGGCGTGGAAGGAGACGGTGCTGCGCGTTGTCGGTCTGCGTCCGGAGCATATCTCATGCTACGCGCTGAAGGTTGAGGAGGGCACGCCGCTTTGGAGTTATAAGGAGCTGGCGAACCTGCCCGACGACGACACGCAGGCGGATATGTATCTCGCCGCGTCCGACATTCTGCGCGATTACGGCTACGAGCATTATGAAATTTCCAACTTTGCCAAAAAGGGCTTTGCGTCCAAGCACAATTTGAAATACTGGACGGGCGGGGAATATCTCGGCTTCGGTCCGACCGCCGCGTCCGATTTCGCCGGAAAGCGCTTTACCATCCTGCGAGACCTGCAGGGCTATATCCAAGGCATCGCGAAGAAGGAAACCGTGCTGAGCGAGTGCGATACGATTCCCGCCCGTGAACGGGCAGGCGAGTACGTTATGCTGCGCCTGCGTACAAGCGACGGCATCAGTGCCGAGGAATACGAGCGGCAGTATTTAATGCCGTTTGCGCCGCTGGAGAAGGCAATGCAGCGCTTCCGGGAGAAGGGCTACGCGGTGTATGAAAACGACCGCTGGCACCTCACCGAACCGGGCTGGCTCGTATCGAATCAGATCATCCTGACGCTGAACACATTGCAGGAGCGTTCGACTCCACTGGCGAAGAAACGGTAGAATGATTGTTTTTTTGAACAGTGAATAGTGAATAGTGAATAGTGAACAGTTAAACTGTACCCCGTAGAATGGACACGATGAAAAGTGCAAAACAG
>JBJDYD010000056.1:0-12308 GCA_051867015.1 Faecousia sp.
GCGCGCCGAGGTCGTCGCGCCCTACGGCGTACTGCTACCGATCTCAAAGGCTCGCGTTTTGAAAGTAAGGTTTTAGATTTTACTGCCTACTACGGAAGTGCTGCAGTGCGTAAGGTGTGCGTAGGCGGCGGACAGCGTGTGGAAAAGCGGAGAGATAATACGAAAGCGTCCGGCGTATGCCGGACGCTTTTGGTCTTTTGATTTCGTTAAAGCAGCAGAGCGCTTGCGATGCCGAAGTAGACGAGCAGGGAGAGGGCATCGACGATGGTTGTGATGAACGGACTCGCCATGACCGCCGGGTCGAAGCCGAGCTTTTTTGCCAGAAGCGGAAGCGAGCAGCCGATGATCTTTGCCACCAGCACCGTCAGTGCCAGCGTGACGCAGACGACAAAGGCGACCAGCCAGGTGACCTCACTGTTGCCGAGCAGCAGCCGGTCAACCAGCATGATCTTGACAAAGCAGGCGGCGGCAAGCGTCACACCGCACATCACTGCGGTGCGGATCTCCTTCCAGATAACCCGCGGCAGATCGCCGAATTCGACCTCGCCGAGGGAGAGGGCGCGGATGATCGTGACCGAGGACTGCGAGCCGGAGTTGCCGCCGGTGTCCATCAGCATCGGGATGAACGCCGTCAGCACGACCTGCGCGGCAAGGGCGTTTTCAAAGCCGGAGATGATTAGCCCTGTAAAGGTCGCGGAGACCATCAGGAGCATCAGCCAAGGGATACGGTGCTTGAACAGATCGAATACCGTCGAACGGAGATAGGTCTTGTCCGACGGTGTCATGCCGCCCATGATCTCCATATCCTCGGTGACCTCGTCCTCCATGACGTCCATTGCGTCATCGAAGGTGACGATGCCGACCATACGGCTCTCGGCGTCCACCACGGGCAGGGCGAGGAAGTCGTATTTTGAGAACATCCGTGCGACTTCCTCCTGATCGGTGTGGGTGTTGACGGAGATGACGTTCGTCTCCATAATTTCCTCAATGGTCGTGTCATCGTCCTGCGCCAAGAGCAGGTCCTTGACGGTGACCAGACCGATCAGAGTACGGTTTTTTGTAACATAGCAAGTGTAAATGGTCTCTTTGTCCACGCCCGTGCGGCGGATGCGGAGAATGGATTCCTCCACCGTCATGTTTGGGCGCAGGGAGACATATTCCGTCGTCATGATTGAGCCGGCGGAATTTTCGGGATAGCGCAGGATCTCGTTGATCTCCTTGCGCATCTGCGGATCGGCTTGCGACAAAATGCGCCGCACGACGTTGGCGGGCATCTCCTCGACGATATCGACGGCATCGTCAACATACAATTCGTCGAGCACCTCGCGCAGCTCGGAATCCGAGAAGCCGCGGATCAGCAGCTCCTGCGCCTCCGGCTCCATCTCGACAAACGCCTCCGCCGCAAGCTCCTTCGGCAGCAGCCGAAACAGCAGCGGCAGACGCTCCTCCTCCATCTCGTCGAACACCGAGGCGATGTCGGCGGGGTTCATCGTCGAGAGAATGTCGCGGATTGTGGCGTACTTTTTTTCGCTCAAAAGCGCGTCCAGCGTACTTTCCACGGTGACATTATGCTCTGCCATCGGTTCTGACCTCCTGTTTCATAGCATTTTGATCAGAGATCGGGAAGTCGGCACGGCAGACCTATCGGGTTATGGGGAACAGCGCCAATGTATGCGGCGCTGCCTCGGACTTCGGCCTGCCGATGTGCCGCCGGTACTCCCAGCATCCATGACCTGTTCCCTCCTTTGATATCAATTTGAGCATTTGCCCTATCTTTTATCTTATTCCCGAAAAAGCTGTTTGTCAAGCAAATTTGCCTCAAAAAAGCGGGAAGAAGCGGCGTCGCTTCCGAAAGGTTGGGAAAAAGCAACTGTTTTTTTCGCGGGATTTTGCGCAGGGGAACGGAAGGACGGCAGAATTCCGCATATTTTGCGCCGAAACGGGCGTACAATACTGCCAAAGACAGAAAACTTGCAACCTAAAGGAAAAACACAACAGTATTATCAGTTTTTCTTGAAAACAGTTGCAATTTTTGTGCAAAGTGGTATAATCAAGATGCATATTCATCATTATGCCATATACTAAAGGAGGCAAAACATGGATCAAAACTTACTGAATTCGATCAAACGCTTTTCCGACGGCGATGAGCTGCGGGCATACACCTTCCTCGGCTGCCATCGCGAGCAGCGCGACGGCGTAGACGGCTATGTGTTCCGCGTCTGGGCGCCGCATGCGCAGGGCGTCAGTGTTACGGGTGACTGGAATTTCTGGAATCCCGAGGACATGCCCATGACTTGGGTCAAAAACGGTGTGTGGGAAGCGTTCTCCCCCAATGCGAAGGAGGGGCAGGCATATAAATATTTCGTCCGCCGCGCCAACGGCTCGACGGTCTATAAGGCAGACCCCTATGGCTTCCAAATGCAGAAGCTGCCGGAAACCTCAAGCCGTATCTGCACGCTGGACGGCTATGCATGGGGCGACGCCGCCTATCGCCGCAAGCAGGGTAAGCGCAAGATTCTCGACAGCCCGATGAACATCTATGAGATGCATTTCGGCTCGTGGAAGCGCAAGCCCGACGGCAGCGTACATACCTATGAGGAACTGGCGGAGCACCTGATTCCCTACTTAAAGGAGATGGGCTATACCCACATCGAGCTGATGCCGCTGGCGGAGCATCCCTATGATCCCTCGTGGGGCTATCAGGTCACGGGCTATTATGCGCCGACCTCCCGCTACGGCGACCCGAAGCAGCTCATGAAATTCATTGACAAATGCCATCAGGCGGACATCGGCGTCCTGCTCGACTGGGTTCCCGCGCACTTCCCGAAGGATGAATACGGACTGTATGAGTTCGACGGCACCTGCTGCTACGAGCTGTCCGACCCGATGATGAACGAGCACCCCGACTGGACGACCCGCATTTTCGACTTTGGAAAGGGTGAAGTGCAGTCCTTCCTGATCTCCAACGCGATCTATTGGCTGGAGATGTACCATATTGACGGCCTGCGTGTGGACGCGGTTGCGGCGATGCTCTACCTTGACTACGGCAGAAGAGAGTACCATCCGAATAAGTTCGGCGGCAAGGAGAATTTGGAGGCGATTGCTTTCCTGCGTAAGCTCAACCGCGCGGTCTTCTCCGTCCGCCGCAACGCCATCACGGCTGCGGAGGAATCCACCGCCTTCCCGCTGGTCACAAAGCCCGACTACGATGGCGGACTCGGCTTCCTCTTCAAATGGAACATGGGCTGGATGAACGACTCGCTGAAATATATGTCCCTCGATCCGCTTTACCGCAAGGGCTGCCACAATCAGCTCACCTTCTCGATGACCTATGCGTATTCGGAGAATTACATTCTGCCGCTCTCGCACGACGAGGTTGTCCACTGCAAGAATTCGCTCATCAATAAGATGCCCGGCGAATATGATATGAAGTTCAGCAATCTGCGCGCCTTCTACGGCTATATGATGGCGCATCCGGGCAAAAAGCTCAGCTTCATGGGCAATGAGTTCGCGCAGTTTGCCGAATGGAACGAAAAGGGGCAGCTCGACTGGTTCCTGCTGCAATATCCGCGCCATCAGCAGATGCAGGACTATGTCCGCGACCTGAACCACTTCTATCTCGACCACAGCAGCCTTTGGAACAATGACTCCGACTGGGAGGGCTTCCGTTGGATTGTCGTGGATGACCGCGACGACAGCGTGATTGTCTTCCGCCGCATCGACCGCAGAGGCAGAGAACTGATCTGCGTGTGCAACTTCTGCCCCGTCAGACGCGAGCATTACCGCTTCGGTCTGCCGCGCGCGGGCGAATATGAGCCGGTCTTCAGCAGCGACGACGAGAAGTACGGCGGCAGCGGGACGGTGCTTCCCACCGTGACTGCGGAGAAGGAACCGTCGCACGGTCTGCCCTTCTCCGGCGAATTCACCATCGCGCCGATGTCCGTCGCCTTCTATAAGAAGAAGGTCGCGCCGAGAAAGAAAAAGGAAACAACGGATACAAAGGAGACAAAGAAAACCACGAAAACCAAGTAACCAAGGAAACACCTCCCACGCGCGTGGGATCATAAGACGGAATTCAACCAAATAGGAAAAAGGAGATGTGCGCATGAACTTTCAGAAAAAGCACTGTGTTGCCATGCTGTTAGCAGGCGGTCAGGGCAGCCGCCTGATGGTATTGACGGAGAACACCGCAAAGCCCGCTGTCCCCTTCGGTGGAAAATACCGCATCATTGATTTCCCTCTGTCCAACTGTGTCAATTCCGGCATCGACACGGTCGGCATTCTCACGCAGTATCAGCCCTTGGAGCTGAACGAGTACATCGGCAACGGTCAGCCGTGGCGCTTGAACCGTTCCCACGGCGGCGTACAGGTGCTGCCGCCCTATGCCCGCAGCAAAAAGTCGGAGTGGTATAAGGGTACGGCGAACGCGATCTACCAGAATATCCCCTTCATTGAGCGCTACGATCCGGACAATGTGCTGATCCTTTCGGGCGACCATATTTATAAGATGGATTACGCCGCCATGCTCCGCTACCACGAGCAGAAGGACGCCGACTGCACCATCGCCGTGCGCACCGTGCCGCTCTCGGAGGCAAGCCGCTTCGGCATCATGAATACGCGGGAAGACGGCGAAATCTATGAATTTGAGGAGAAGCCCAAGCGTCCGAAGAGCACAAACGCCTCCATGGGCATTTACATCTTCAAATGGAGCGTCCTGCGTGAATTCCTGATCGCGGACGAGGAGGATCCGACCTCTGAAAACGACTTTGGCAAGAATGTCATTCCGGCGCTGCTGAAAACGGGACATAAGCTCTTTGCCTATGAATTCCGGGGCTACTGGAAGGATGTCGGCACGATCAACTCCCTGTGGGAGGCAAACATGGAGCTTTTGGGCACGGAGCCTGCTTTCAACCTCTATGGCGAGAAGGGGCAGCGCATCTACGCCAGAAACTACGCCATGCCCTCAAGCTTCATTGCAAAGGAATCGAAGAATGTCAACAGCTTTATTGCCGAAGGCTGTGAGATCTACGGCAGCATTACGCATTCCATCATCTCCACCGGCTGTACGGTGGAGGCGGGCGCGATTGTGGAAGACAGTGTGATTATGCCGAATGTCGTGATTGAGACGGGTGCGATCATCCGTCATGCCATCATCGGCGAGGACTGCCACATCTGCCGCGGCGCGGTGATCGGCGGCAGCTTCGCGCCGGACGAGGCAAAGAAGATCAGCGTCATCGGAAAGAGAAAGACGATTGAGGCGAACCAGACCGTCAAACCCGGAGAAATTTATTAAAACAGGGAAAGGGAGGAATCAAGCTATGACTACAATGGGTATCATCTTTGCGAATATCTATGACAGCTCCCTCGGTGAGCTGACCAATAAGCGCACCATGGCGTCGCTGCCCTACGGCGGACGCTACCGTCAGATCGACTTTTCCCTGTCCAATATGACCAATTCCGGTATCCGTCATATCGGTATCATCACCAAGCATAATTATCAGTCCATGATGAACCACATCGGCTCCGGACAGGAGTGGGATCTCGACCTCGAGGAAGGCGGCCTCGAATTCCTCACGCCCTTTGCCGCCGATCATAACAGCTCCTACCGCGGTAAGCTGGACGCGCTCAACTCCGCAATGTCCTTCTTAGTGCACTCCAAGGAGGACTATATCGTTTTGGTGGACAGCGGTGTTCTGTGCGCAATTGATTTCCGTGAGGTCGTCGAACACCATATTGCTTCCGGCGCGGATGTTACCGTCGTCGTCAAGGACGGCATCAGCAACGGCACGAAGCAGCTTGACATGGCGGTCAAGGTGGACAAAGAAAACCGCGTGACCGATATCGCTGTGGACTACTGCGCCGATGAAAGCTATCTTGCCTCTATGGGGATCTTCGTCATCAGCCGCGAGCGGCTGATCCGGGAGGTGACGGAGGCGGTTGCACACAACCGCTATCGCTTTGAGCGTGATCTCGTGATGCACGGCTTTGCCGAGGAGGGGCTGCGTATCAATGCTTACCGCTTCCAAGGCGTTGCCCTCTTTAATGAGAGCACGGTGGAGTTTTACCGCAACAGCCTCGCGCTCATCGACCCCGAGATCCGTCACGGGCTGTTTAATCGCCCCAACCGCACGATTTATACCAAGGTGCGTGACGAGGTACCTGCCTATTACGGAGAATTCTCCGAGATCGACGACTGCATCGTCGCCGACGGCTGCACCTTAGAGGGCAGCGCGAGCCATTCCGTTTTATTCCGCGGCGTGAAGCTCGGCAAGAACGCGGTCGTGCGCGACAGCATCATTATGCAGGGCACGGTGATCGGCGAGGGCGCGGAGCTGGAATGCGTCATTTTGGATAAGGATGTGATTGTGCGTCCCGGCTCTGTTCTGCGCGGCACGAAGGATCATCCGCTGGTATTGAAACGAGGAGAGATTGTATGAGAATTGCAATGGTAGCCTCCGAAGCCGCCCCCTTTGTCAAAACAGGCGGGCTCGGAGATGTGATGCAGGCACTTCCGACGGAGCTTGCGAAGCTTCGGGGCAATGAGGTTTGCCTGTTCCTACCGTACTATAAGCGCATCAAGCAGAACAGCGCGATTGAGGTGGAGCAGGTCGGCTCCTTCTCCATTGACCTGTCTTGGCGCGAAAGCTATGTCGGTATCCTGCGCCTGAAATCACGCCGCAAAAAATTGCAGGTTTATTTCATCGACAATGACTACTATTTCGGCGCGCGCGGCACGATCTACGGCGACTTTGACGACGGAGAACGCTTCGCTTATTTCTCCAAAGCAGTCATGGCGGCGCTGTATTATTTGGATTTCAAGCCGGATATTCTGCACTGCCACGACTGGCAGGCAGCCATGGCGGTCATCTATTGCCGCGCCCTGTACGGCACCTGGTGCCCTGCGGCGAAGACGGTCTTTACAATCCACAATGTGGAGTATCAGGGCTGGGCGGAGAATTCCTTCTTCGAAAACACCCTCGGTCTGCCGGAGGACTACCGCGGCAAGCTGACCTTTGACGGTGCGATCAATGTGATGAAGGGCGCCATTGAGGTGGCGGACATTGTGACGACCGTCTCAAAGACCTATGCCGAGGAGCTGCGCTATCCCTACTATGCCCACCGTTTGGACGGCGTGCTGCGCGGCGCGTGGCTGTGGGGCATTACCAACGGCATTGATACGAGCGTGTATGATCCCGAGACGGACAGCGCGCTTGCCGTAAACTACAGCGCGCAAAAAATGCTCGGAAAGTGGGACAACAAGCGCGCGCTGCGGGAAGAGCTGGGGCTGCGGACGGATACCGACGCGCCGATTTTAGCAATGGTCACGCGTCTCGCGGGGCACAAGGGCATTGACCTTTTGTGCTACATCGCAAACCGCCTGATGGAGCGTGAGGTGCAGCTTGTTGTGGTCGGCACGGGCGAAAAGCAGTATGAATATGCCCTGAGCGCGTATGCAAAGCAGTATCCCGGACGCGTTGCCGTGCGGCTGTGCTTTGACTCAAAGCTTGCCTCGCGGGTCTACGCCGGTGCGGACATGTATCTGATGCCCTCAAAGTCTGAGCCGTGCGGCTTGTCGCAGCTCATTGCCATGCGCTACGGCACCGTCCCCGTTGTCGCCTCCACGGGCGGCTTGCGCGATACCGTGCCGCCTTACAACGGCGAAACGCGCGAAGGAAGGGGCTTCACCTTCCAGAGCTATAATGCAGATGATTTTCTCGGCGCCATTGACCGCGCGGTCGGTTTGTATTATAATGACCGCGACCGATGGAACGAGCTTGCCAAGCATGATATGGAGTGCGACTTCAGCTGGCAGAGACCCGCCGCGGAATATATGCAGCTCTATACAGAACTGATGAGTAAATAAATAAACATCTTAGGAGGACTCATGAAAAAGCAAACACCCAAGCAGGCAGTAAAGCCGCTGCGCGAGGAGCAGCGGGTCGATATGATGAAAGTACTGGACGAGGCGCTGCAGCGCAATTGCGGCAGCACTTTGACCGATGCAACGGAGAAGCAGGTCTACCGCGCTCTCTGCACGGTTGTGCGCGAGCTTCTGAACGATAAAAACCGCCTGTTCAATAACCGCTGTGCCGAAAAGGAGCAGAAGGAAGTCTACTATATGTCGATGGAATTTCTTGTCGGCACGAACCTTCGCAACAACCTCTTTAATCTCGGCATTGAAAAAGAGTGCCGCGAGGGTCTGAAAAAGGCGGGCTTCAATATCGACGATATCTACGCGCTGGAGCCTGACGCCGGTCTCGGCAACGGCGGTCTCGGCAGGCTGGCCTCCTGCTACATGGACGCGGCTACCGGTATGGCTTATCCCGTGACGGGCTATTCCATTCGCTATGAGTTCGGCATCTTCCGTCAGAAAATCGTCGACGGCTGGCAGATGGAGTTCCCGGACAACTGGCTGGAGATGGGCGACGTGTGGCTCCGCGCCCGCGAGGACGACGCCGTCGAGGTCAAATTCGGCGGCGAGGTGCGCGAGTGGGTCGATAACGGCCGTTTTAAGGTTGCGCAGGTCGGCTATAATTCCGTCATCGCCGTGCCGCACGATATGTTTATCTCGGGCTATGACAGCGATGCTGCCAACCGCCTGATTTTATGGAGTGCGAAGCTGCCGCAGAGCTTTGATATGGCTGCCTTCTCCCGCGGCGACTACGTCCGCGCGCTGGAGCAGAACGCGATGGCAGAGACGATTTCCAAGGTGCTCTACCCCGCTGACGACCATATTCAGGGCAAGCGCCTGCGTCTGAAGCAGCAGTACCTGCTGGTGTCTGCCTCTTTGCAGAGTATCCTGAAAAAGCACTATAAGAAGTATCATACGTTCGATAATTTGGCGGATAAGGTCGCCATTCATATCAATGACACCCATCCGGCGCTGTGCGTGCCGGAGCTGATGCGCCTGCTGATCGACGAGCACGAGTATGGCTGGGATCAGGCGTGGGATATCACCTGCAAGACCCTGTCCTATACCAACCACACCGTCATGAGCGAAGCGCTGGAACGCTGGAGCGTCGATCTGTTCCGCGAACAGCTTCCGCGCGTCTACTCCATCTGCGTGGAGATCAACCGCCGCCTGATAGAGCAGCTCAACACTGTCTATCCGAACGACTGGGGCAAGATCAACTACATGGCGGTCATTGCCAACAACGAGGTGCGCATGGCAAATCTCTGCCTTGCTGCCTGCCATAAGGTCAACGGCGTTTCCAAGCTGCATACCGACATCCTGCGCAACGGCATTTTCCGCGACTATTGCCAGATCACGCCCGACCGCTTCCTCAATGTCACGAACGGCATCGCATACCGCCGCTGGCTCTGCCAGTCCAACCCGCTGCTGACAGACTACCTGACCGATCTCATCGGCGACGGCTTCAAGCGCGATGCCCGCGATCTGGAAAAGCTGATGAAATATCAGAATGATGAGAAGGTGCTTGCCGATCTCGCCGCCATCAAGCGTAAGAACAAGGAGCGCCTTGCCGCCCTGATCGCAAAGCAGAACGGTGTGCGTGTCGATCCCGATTCGATCTTCGACATCCAGATTAAGCGCCTGCATGAGTATAAGCGCCAGCTTCTGAATATCCTCCATGTTCTGTATCTCTATCGGCAGATTAAGGCAAATCCCTCTGCGCCGTTCGTACCGCGCACCTTTATTTTCGCGGCGAAGGCATCGGCGGGTTATATCCGCGCGAAGCAGACCATCAGTCTGATTGTCGCTGTTTCGAAGCTCTTAGAGGCCGATCCTGAGGTGCGCGACAAGCTCAAGGTTGTCTTTATTGAGGATTACAAGGTCTCTCTCGCGGAGATCATCATTCCCGCAGCCGATATTTCCGAGCAGATTTCCGTCGCGGGCAAGGAAGCCTCCGGCACAGGCAACATGAAGCTCATGATCAACGGCGCGGTCACCATCGGCACGCTCGACGGTGCGAACGTCGAGATTCACGAGCAGGTCGGCGACGAGAACATCTTCCTCTTCGGCATGAAGGCACACGAGGTCGATGCGCTGTGGCAGCGCGGCTATGCGCCCACGGAGTTCCTCACGCCCGAGCTGAGAGACGTGCTCGACATGCTCACCAGCGGCGAGCTGGGGCAGCGCTTTGACGATCTGGTCAGTTCCCTGCTCACGAACCGCTTCGGCACGCCCGACCCGTATATGACCATTGCGGACTTCAACGATTACGCCCGCGCGCAGCGGGTCGTCTCCGAGACCTATCTCGATCAGCCGAAATTCCGCAATATGTCTCTTGTCAACATTGCCAAAGCAGGCATTTTCTCCTCCGACCGCGCAGTCGAGGAATATGCCGAGAACATTTGGCATCTGAAGTAATCCTATGCGGATCCTGTATGACAGTAAAGCAGCGCAGTATAAAACCCCGTTCGGCACGCTCCGAACGGGGGAAAACTGCGTTCTGCACATTTCTATTCCGCGTACCAGCGGCGCAACCGGCGTGCGCCTTATGCTGGAAAACTGCGACGGTGCGGCGGTTGGGGACTATCCCTTTGTGCCGGAAACACAGGAAGCGGAGTATTTGCTTTACCGCTGCGAGTTTTCTCTTACGGAATGCGGACTGTATTATTACTGGTTTTATGTGACGAAGCCCGAGGGCGGCTTCCGCCTGTTCAAGCAGGGTGACGGCACCAACATGGAGGCAGGGGAGAAGTGGCAGCTCAGCGTGCTCCCGTCGGACTTCACCGTGCCGGCTTATGCGCGCGGCGCGGTCATGTATCAGATCATGCCGGATCGTTTCTGCAAGCGCGGAGACTGCGATTTGACAGATAAGCTCCGCCCCTATACAATCCATGAAAATTGGAACGAAACGCCCGAATACCGCCCGGACGAGAACGGAACGGTTTGGAATAAGGACTTTTTCGGCGGGAATTTCAACGGTATTCGCGAGAAACTGCCCTATTTGCAGCAGCTCGGTGTGGGAATGCTCTATTTGAATCCCGTTTTTATGGCGTATTCCAACCACCGCTACGACACGGCGGACTATAAGCGCCCCGACCCGATGCTCGGCACGGAGCAGGATTTCCGTGACCTCTGCGACGAGGCGCACCGCCGCGGGATCCGCGTGATCTTGGACGGCGTGTTTTCCCATACAGGCAGCAACAGTGTCTACTTTGACGCGGACGGCGTGTTCGGCGGCGGCGCGGCCAGCGATCCTGACTCGCCGTATCGGAAGTGGTACCGCTTCTCGCACTATCCCGATCAATACGAGGCATGGTGGGGGATTCGGACGCTGCCGTGCGTGGAGGAACTGGAGGAATCCTACCTCAACTATATCATCGACGACGAGGACTCCGTCGTGGCGCATTGGATGGCGCTCGGCGCGGACGGCTTCCGCCTCGATGTGGTAGACGAGCTGCCCGACGAATTTGTGCTGCGTCTCAAAAAGCGCATCCGTCAGATCAACCCTGAAGCGTTTTTGCTCGGCGAGGTCTGGGAGGACGCCTCCAACAAGCGCGCCTACAGCGTTTCGCGCCGCTATTTTGTGGATGCCGAGCTGGACAGCGTGATGAACTACCCGTGGCGCACCGCAATTTTGAATTATGTCACGGGTGCGGACGACGGGCAGGGCTTTGGAGAGGCTGTGATGACCATTGCCGAAAACTACCCGCCGCAGGTGCTGGTCTGCGTGATGAATCATCTCGGAACGCATGATACCCCGCGTATTCTGACGGTTTTAGGCGATTGCTTTTACGGACCGAAGGAGGAGAAAGCGGAGCGCTATCTGTCGGCGAAGGCACGCGCCGCCGCCGTTGCAAAGCTCAAGCGTGCGGCGTTTCTGCAATTCACCCTGCCGGGAATGCCGAGCATTTACTATGGCGACGAGGCAGGTATGGAGGGCTTTGAGGATCCGTTCTGCCGCCGCGGCTTCCCGTGGGGCGCGGAGGATACGGATCTGCAGGCGTATTATACCGCCCTTTGCCATATGAAAAACACGCTTGCCGTCCTGAAAAACGGCGATGTTCGCGTGACGGAAGCGGGCGGCGGCAGGATCGCCTTTACCCGCAATGACGGCAATACGACTGCGACGATTTATGTAAACCAGTCGGAGAAACCGTGGCTTGTCAGCGGCGGAACCATGGCGTTCGGCTGCGACACGGACTTTGACGGCGCGGCATATACCATTCAAAAAGACGGCTTCTGCATTCTGCTGACGCAGCAGTAACCAATTTGCAAAGCAGCGCATATACCTATATATTATATAATGGTAGTACGCTGTTAAAGCAAACCTTTATAAAATAGCTTCATAGGCGGATCGTAGGGCACGACGACTCGGCGTGCCGTCCGCGAAGCGGCA
>JBJDYD010000057.1:0-12241 GCA_051867015.1 Faecousia sp.
CACGGTTCTGTGGGAGGTCGGCTGGCGAACCAATCGTCAGCCTCCTACCCGATTGCATTAGAACAGTCCCGAAAGCAGACCGATGACCGTGCCGGCGAGGACGCTCAGGACATAGAGTGTGGCAATAATGACAAGGTTTTCCTTCTGATTCTTATTTGTGCGCACCAGCACCAAAAGACCGATGCCTGCGTTGGAGAGTAGGGCGGCGAAGAGCCCTCCGAGACCGATCACGCCGCTTAAATAGGTCTGCGTCACGACCACGGAGACGGAACAATTCGGAATCAGACCGAACAGTGCGAGGATTGCTTCGCCGATCACGGGACGGCTCAGGATTGTGCCGGAGAGCTTTTCCACGCCGATAAAGGAGAACAGAAGATTGAGCGCAAAATTGACGAGGATCAGCATAACGGCAATTTTCAGTGTGTGCTTTAAGGCAGAGAGAAACACGCTGCCCTCCTCGTCGTCGCAGGCGCAGTGCTCACGCTCACAGAAGCTGTGGATGTCCTTCTCCGTGCGGATAAAGCGGCGCAGCAGCAGATCTGCGAGATAGCCGAGGGCGATGCCGAGGGCTGCCTTGGTCAGAACGATAAGAACGATACGCTTTATGCCGAGAGCCGCGCCCTCCGAAAGGGAGGAGAGCATAATGGGAAGCATCTCATCCGAGGTGGCGAAGAATACCGCGAGCATCGTGCCGACGGTGATCGAGCCGGTGGAAAAGAGCGTTGCGGCGGCGCCGGAGATGCCGCACTGCGGGACGATGCCGAGCAGACCGCCGAGCGCTGGCCCTGCCTTGCGGGAATAGCCGTGCAGCAGCCCCTCATTGAAGCGGCGGCTGCGTTCGAGCGCCTCCATGAGCAAGTAGGCGAGGAATAAAACCGGAATGCTCCACAGCCCGTCCTTCAGTCCGTCCAAAGCGGCGGCACCGACCGTGTGCCAAAAGCCGCCGTCTCCGACCGTTTCGGCGTGGAGAAATAAATTCAGCAAATAATAAAACCCCTTTGCGGTGAAATTGATAGAAACTCAGCTATTATAACAGAAGCCGAGACATTTTGCAATTGGTTTCTTATAAAAACCCCTGCACCGTGGCGGTGCAGGGGGACAGCTTGAACCCAAACGGCAGCGCTTGCGCGAGCTGCGCTCCTCGCAATCCACACATAGGAACGCACTATGAAAAACGAAACAGCTCCTGTGGGGCGGGGACATGTCCCCGCCGGTGCAGGAACTACCGACTGCGTACAAGCTCGTTCAGGCCTTCTGTCTGCCGCTTACGCGGTCGGCGGGGACATGTCCCCGCCCTACAGGGGGTTGAGAAAGTTATCGGTCATTCGCTCAGGAGGGGGCGGAGGACGGCTTGGTTTTCGAAGCGGGTGTCGCGGGAGGCGGCGAGGAAGACAAGCTCTGCCAAGCCTTCGCTTTTGCCGTAGAGCTGCACATAACGCTCGACCTTCGAGCCGTCGACATTGGGAATATAGAGTCTGCCCTTACAGGCATCGGCGGGGAAGTCCGCAGCCTCCGTCTCAAAAGAGATCATGAGATTGCTGCCGGTGAAGAAGCTCGTCAGCTCCGAAGCAGTTTCCCTGAGAATTTCCGTGCTTGTTTGATCGGAGGCGTAGACAATGCTGCTGCTCTCGGGAAAACGGAATTCGGAGAACACGACCTCACGGACACCGAGACCGGAAAGCTCACGGGCAATTTGCATCAGATAGGACTTGACCGTCTCGTTTGCGGGATCGAGCCAGTAGCAGCCGTATTCATCCATCCATAATGCGCCGCTGGAAAGGGGAAGACCGCAGGACTGGTTATCTAAAGCAAAGGCGCGGTCACTGAAGGCGGGAATCACGGCGATCAGGTAAAAGTCCTTGTCGACCAAATATGTAAGCAGTTGGTCGATTTTTGCAATATCCACATCCGCCGTCTGGGCGCCGCCAATCGAGGTGGAATAGTAAAAATTGCCGAAAATGCTTTTCAGCTCGATCATCACGGCGCACGGCTCCTCGAGCTTTTTCACTGCATCAAATACCCCTTCGGGGTCTTGCAGCATCGCCGTTGTGATATAGTAGCCGCCCGTTTCCGCGAGGGACTTCTGCGTGGGAACGTTGGTATCGTAGACAATCAGCGGATTTTCTACCGTCGGACGCGGCGCAGCTTCCGAGACGGCAGCCTGCTCGCTGTCGGTGGACAGACGCAGATGCGCGCCGTTGCGGTCATAGATGATATACGGCTCATAATAGAGGAGCAGCACGAGGCTCAGAACCAGCAGCGCCGCAAGTACGATCAGCACAATGCGCAGGAGCTTTTTCAGCAGCAGCTTATTGCGGTAGGGAATGCGCAGCATACTCTGCACTCCTTTCGAAAATTATTTTGCCAGCAGGCAGCACCATTGCTCGACCTGCTCGCGGTGAATAACCGTTAGGCCAGCGTGCTCGATGGCTTGACGCACCTCTGCCTCCCTCGAATCGAGGATGCCGGAGCAGAGGAACACACCGTTCGGCTTGAGAAAGCGCGGCACGACGGGGACAAGGGAGACGATCACGCCCGCGACAATGTTTGCGCAGACAATATCATAGCCCCCGATGCAGAGCGACTCCATCAGCGCGGTGTCCTTTAAGACATTGCCCGTGCAGGCGCAAAAACGATCCTCACCGAAGCCGTTGCGGGCGGCATTCTCGCGGGCGATATGCTCGGCGGCAGGATCGACATCCACACCGACAGCGCTTGCCGCGCCCAAGCGCAGCGCGCAGACGGAGAGAATGCCGCTGCCGCTGCCTAAATCGGCAACGCGCTCGCCGCCCTTGACCAGCGTTTCCAGAGCGCGCATACACATTTGGGTCGAGGCGTGCTCGCCCGTGCCGAAGGTCAGCCCGAGGTCAAGATAGATGGGAAGACGGCCGCCGAGATCGTCTACGGTCATCCATTGCGGCACGACCAAAAGACGCTCGCCGACGGGTAAGGGACGATAATTCTTTTTCCAAGAGTTCTCCCAATCCTCCTGCGGTACGTTTTCCAGCGCGATGGTGAGCGCACCGAAATCGCAGGCGGGATAACGGGAAGGCAGCTCCTGCAAAAGCGCCCGAAGCGCGGCAAGCTCCTCCTGCGCGGTCTCTTCGGAAAGATAGAGCCGCACTTGGGAACGATCCTGCATTTTCTTTGCCAGCGCCTCGTCCACATAGTCCCAATAGTCCTTCGACTCTTCTAAAAAATCCGCAAACTCCTCACTGTCGTCGATCACAAGACTGTCAAAGCCTGCGTCGGTCAGCTCTGCGCACAGCAGCTCGATTCCTGCCGAGGCGGTGCGGACGGTTACTTCGATCCATTGCATTGTGAAATAATCTCCTGTCCTTGGGAACCTCTGAACAAATCGGCTGCGGCGCTCGGCGGATCTTTTGCCGCAACTTTTCGGTTGGAAAACCTTGAAATACACAAAGTATTCCTGCGGTTTTCCAACCTCAATTTGCGACAAAATCTCTCGTCGACCGCTCTTGCGGATTTATTCAGAGCTTCCCTTGTTTTTCTCTATTCTACAGGATTCCGCAGAGAATAACAAGCAGAAATTTATTGCCTCTTTTATTTTTCAAAAAATAGTGTATAATGGAAAACAGGAAAGGATGAAGACAATGATAAATCAAATGGAGCTTGCGCCCGGCGTATGCCTGCGCGCTGTGCAGACGGATAAATTTAAAACGGCATGCTTCAGCGTGAATTTTCTGCGCCAACACACAGCGCAGACGGCGGCTTTGGATGCGCTGCTGCCGAGTGTTTTGCTGCGCGCCACGGAACAATACCCGGATATCCGCAGCATTTCTGTACATTTAGACGAGCTGTACGGCGCGACCTTCGGCACATTGGTGCGGCGCAAGGGCGAGGTCAAGCTGCTCGGCTTTTACGCCGATTTTATCGAGGATGCTTTTTTGCCGAATAACGAGAGCGTTTTCGCGCCGATGACGGAGTTCCTGCGCGAGGTGCTTTACCATCCGCTGACGGAAAACGGCGTGTTTTGCGCAAGCTGCGTCGCGGGAGAAAAGCAAAATCTGATCAACGCCATCGAGGCGAATATGAACGATAAGCGGAGCTATGCCGCTGCCAAAATGCTGCAAACGATGTGCGCCGAGGAGGCATACGGCGTGCCGCGTCTCGGTACGGCAGAGGAAGTACGCGCCATCACGCCGGAGGCACTTTGGGCGCACTATCAGACGGTATTAGCAACCTCCCGCGTTGAGCTCTTTTATTCTGGCAGACGCACTGCGCAGGAAGCGGCGGCGCTGTTTGCGCCGGTGTTTGCCGGAAGAGAGAAGACGGCTTTTGCACCCTACGGCACGCAGGTTGTGCGCAGCGCAAAGGCGGTTCGCGAGTGCGCCGAGACGATGGATGTCACGCAGGGCAAACTGGTCATGGGCTTGCGCACCGGCATCACCGTGGCGGATCCCGACTATCCTGCGCTGCTGCTGCTCAATACGGTTCTCGGCGCGGGAATGACGAGCAAGCTGTTTGTCAATGTGCGGGAGAAGCTGTCACTGTGTTATTATGCCGGTTCAAGCATTGAAAAATTCAAGGGCGTGATGCTGATCTCCTCAGGCATCGCCTTTGAAAACTATGAGACGGCGAAGCAGGCAATTCTGCATGAGCTGGAGGACTGCAAAAACGGCGTGATCTCCGAGGAGGAGCTGGAGTCCGCGCGCAGGCAGATGCGCTCCGCGCTTCTTGCGGCAATGGATGCGCCGGCGCAGATGGATGAGTTCTATTGCGGCATGGCGGTCTGTCCGGGAGATGACTATCCCGTGCTTTTGGAAAAGATCGAGCGCCTTGGCGTGGACGATCTGCGGCGTGCGGCGGAAAAGCTCACGCTCGATACGATCTATTTCTTGAAGGGGGAACAGGCATGAGATACTTGGACTACCCGAAGATCGGCGAGGGCTATTATGAGGAGCGCCTGCCCGACGGACTGCTTGTCCGTGTCGTGAAAAAGCGAAATTTTGCGCGGAAATATGCCTTCCTCGCGGTCGATTTCGGCTCCATTGACACAAAATTTACGCTGGATGGGGAAGAAAAACGCGTGCCGGACGGCATTGCACACTATTTGGAGCATAAGATGTTTGACCTGCCCGGGGAGAACGCAATGGATCTCTTCGCGGCATACGGCGGCAGCCCGAACGCCTTTACGAGCTACGCCATGACCGCTTATTATTTTTCCTGCACGGAGCAGTTCGCGGAGAATCTGCGAATCCTCCTGCGAATGGTTCATACGCCGTATTTTACGGACGAAAGCGTGGAAAAGGAGCGCGGCATCATTGCGCAGGAGATCCGCATGTATGAAGACAGCGCGGAGTCGCGGGTCGGGGAGGAGCTGTTCGGCGCGCTCTTTGCCGAGCATCCCGTTCGTGTGCCGATTGCAGGCACGGTTGAGAGCATCGAAGGGATTACCGCCGAGATGCTCTATGACTGTCACCGCGCGTTTTATTGCCCCGCAAACATGGTTTTGTGCGTTGTAGGCGATGTGGACGCGGAGGAGGTTTGCGCCATCGCCGGAGAGGTATCGCAGACAGGACGCTTATCTCTGCCGCTGCGGGATTACGGCGCAAAAGAGACTATGACGCCGCTCCGCGCGAGAGTGGAACGCCGTATGGAGGTCTCCATGCCGACCTTTTCCGTCGGCTTCAAGTGCCCTCCGCCCGAAAAGGGGTTGGAGACCATGCGTCGGGAGATCATTGGCGATTTGGCTGCGGAGATTCTGATCGGCGAGTCCTCGCCGCTTTACCAAAGATTGTATGAGGACGGCTTGATTGACGCTGACTTTTCCGCAGGCTATGAGAGCGTGAAGGATGCGTGCTTGTTCTCCGCAGGCGGCGACAGCAAGAACCCGGAGGCGGTGCTTGCGGCGCTGCTGCACGAGGCGGAGCGCATTGAGCGGGAGGGCTTTGACCCCGCGCTGTTTGAACGGCTGAAAAAATCTGCTCTCGGCAGACGCACAAGAGATCTTGACAGCTTTGAAAGTATCTGTTATCGTATTTGTGCATACCACTTTGACGGTGCGGACTATTTCCGCTTCCCCGAGGCATATGCGTCCGTGACGGCGGAGGATGTGAAGGACTTCCTGCGCGAGACGGTGCGCCCGGAGCGCGCGGCAATGTCGGTTGTTCGCCCGAAAGAATAGGAGGATATGGGATGCTGCATTTTGATACCTCGCCGATCAGCTTCCCCGGACTCGGCATTGAGGTCGACCCGAGCGAAGGCTTTTTCATCGGCAATTTTGAGATCAAATGGTACGCCGTCATCATTGCCTGCGGCATGCTGCTGGCGGTACTCTATGCCATGCGGCGCAGTAAGGAATTCGGATTAACGCATGACGATATTTATAATGTCGTTTTGATCGGGATTCCAAGTGCCATCATCGGTGCGCGTGCCTACTATGTCATCTTTGAATGGGAGCACTATTTCGGCGCGGGCATTCCCTGGTATAAATGCCTGATGATCCGTGACGGCGGACTTGCCATTTACGGCGGCGTGATCGGAGCCGTCGTTTCAGTGATGATCTATTGCCTGACAAGCAAACGGCGGCGGGCAAAGCTTCTGCCGTATTTGGATATCGCGGGCTTGGGACTTTTGATCGGGCAAGCCGTCGGGCGCTGGGGCAACTTTTTCAACCGCGAGGCCCACGGCGGTGAGACGCAGAGCTTCCTGCGCATGGGACTGATCGAGGGCGGCAGACAGATCTATGTACATCCGACCTTCTTGTATGAGTCCGTTTGGAATCTCATCGGTCTATTCCTGCTGCATTTCCTGTCAAAAAAGCGTAAGTTTGACGGACAGGTGTTTTTGTACTACCTCGCGTGGTACGGGCTAGGCAGAGCCTTTATCGAGGGGCTGCGCACCGACAGCCTGTATATCGGCAGCTTCCGCGTCAGCCAGCTTTTGGCGGCGGTGACTTGTTTGGTATCCGTCGGTATCTTGCTCTATATGCTTGCGTTCAAGCGCCCCGACCCGAAAGCTATGTTGGTAAACCGTGCTGCCGCCTCCGCGCAGGAGACGGCGGAAAAAGACACATCGGAGGAATAAGGAGGTATCCCTATGGCAACGATTGACAATTTGAAGGATAAGGCAAACGATGCCGCCCAGACTGCCGCAAAGGCTGCAAAATACGTTGCGTTGGTCTCTAAAAAGCGTCTTGCGATTCTGAACGAGCAGGAGAAGATTCGCCGCAACTACACAAAGCTCGGCAAGGTCTATTACAAGGATTATGTGACCGATGAAGAGCCCGACGACGCGGAATACCAGCCGCTGTGCGAGAGCATTTCCGATTCCTTCCGCCGCATCAATGCCCTGCGCGAAGAAATCGCAGCGGCGAAGGAGGAATACTCCGGGGAAAAGACGGAGAAGAATGCCCAACCGGAGGACGATGAAGAGGAGGAATTCGATATCATTCCCCTTGAAGCGCCCGAGACTGCGCAGCCGGAAGAATAACGAATACAACAGATGCCTGCCGCGCTGCGCGGCAGGCAATTGTTATGATTGGAGTGTATCAGTTGAGCTGCGCGGCTTGATACAAAAGGCAGGCGGCTTCAATGCGGGTCAGGGGCTGCTCCGGGGCGGAGAGCGAAATGCCCGCGTCGGAGAGCGCCTGAAGCGCGGCTGCCGACCATGCGCCTTCAGACGGGCGGAACGCGGCGGCAGAGACGGGCAGCTTCAGGATATTTTGCAGGATCACGGCTGCCTCTCTGCCCGTAATCGCGTCATTCGGGCGGAAGACCGCGCCTGCTTCACCCGGCTCGCCGTTAATAATGCCGTGGCGCATGGCGGAGGCGAGGTAAGGCTGCACCCATGCAGGGGAGTCCTCGGCGTCTGCAAATCCGGATACGGTGAGCTCGGCGTCAACGGGAATGTCCTCCAACTTCATTGCCATCACGAGGAATTCCGCGCGGCTGAGGTTCTCCTGCGGGCAGAAGCAGAGCGTGCCGGCAATGCTCCGCCCGCTGCTCAAGCCCTCATTGCAAACCCATACGGCTTCGTATTGGTCGTTGCTGCCCTCCATGTCGGCAAAGGTCATGCTCTGCGACGGCTTGAGAATCTTGATCTTCACGGTAGCAGGCTTTGAGACATTGCCTGCATCGTCGGTGACGGTGAAGGTGAAGCTGTCCTCACCGACCTTGTTCTTGTCGGGTGTGTAGACATATGACCCGTCCGTATTGAGTGTCAGGGTGCCGCGCTTAGGCTTTTCAACGAGTTGGAAGGTCAGGGGCGATTCTTCGGGATCGGAGCCGGTCAGTTTACCGTCGTTGGCGATGTTCTTGTAAGTCTCAAATTCGCCTCCGATGGCTTTGGGCGTCTCGTTCTTCCCGGACTGGATGCGGATGGTAACTGCTGCGGGGTCGCCCAGCGCTGTGCCGCGGATGGGCTGATAGGACAGCTCTGCGTTGCAGCTTTCTCCGCAGGCAGGAACAAGACGCAGCCGCTCCAGTACCTCCGCAGGCAGAACGTCGCCTGCGCGAATCTCACGGTTGCCGAGCTTGATGACGGCAACCGCTTTCTCGGGCACTGCGGTGACAAAGATGCCGCTGATTTCCGAAAAGCCGTCCGAGGTGAAATCCGCCTCACTGAAGCAGTAATCCGCATTGTAGAGCGTCTCACCGTCGGCTGCCGAGGCAAAGGGGCACAGCGCCAATGCGCAAACAGCAGCAAGGGCGGCGATGCGGGTGATGGTTTTCATTTTGGTTCCCTCCTATGATTTGCTTCGGGAATAGGATGAACCGTATTTTTCAAACTATGCAAAAAAATTCCGCCGTCTGAGACAGCGGAATCGAATCAGTAGTAGGCTGTTAAGTCTAAAACTTTATAAAGCAGCTTCGTAGGAGGAACGTAGGGCACGCACCCGCAAGGGGTACGCCGCATCCGTAACGCTCGTTCCTCGCGAACGGCTGCGCAGACGACTCGACGTGCCGTCCGCGAAGCGGCAGACGGTACAGACGAACGAGCTTGTATACATTTGGCAGTTCCTGCACCGGCGCGCCGAGGTCGTCGCGCCCTACGGCGTAGTGTTGCCGATCTCAAAAGCTCACATTTCAGAAAGTAAAGTTATAGATTAACAGTCTAGTAGGGGCGGATATAGTGCGCGCGGATGTCTCGGGCGGGACGCATCTTGATGCCGGAGACGATGCCCATTGCCATGAACGAGGTCAAGATCGAGCTGCCGCCGTAGCTGATGAAGGGCAGCGCAAGACCGATGACGGGAAGAAGCCCCAAGCACATGCCCACATTGATCAAAATCTGGAACAGCAGCATCGAGGCAATGCCGATGCAGATCAGCCGATTCATATAATCGGGCGACTTCATGCCGACATAGATGATGCGAATGACGATAGCAAGCAGCAGAAGCAGGAGAATCAGGCACCCGACCATGCCGAGCTGTTCGCCGATGGAGGAAAAGATGGAGTCCGTATGCTGCGCCGGCAAAGCGCCGCCGGAGGTCATGCTGCCGTGAAACAGCCCCTGACCGGAAAGCCCACCGTTGCGCAGCGCCTTTAAATTCTGATTGGTCTGCCAAAGCACGTCCAGACCGTCCGGGTCAATGGAGGGGTCAAAAAGAACGAGAATGCGGTTTTTTTGATCCTGACGCAAGACGGTCTGCCAAAGCGTCGGCGCGGCGACGGCAAATAAGCCTGCTCCGCCGAGGAACCACCAGCCGCTCACACCGCCGACGTATGCCATTGCGAGGAAAATGAACACGAAAATCAGCGCAACGCCCGTATCTCTGGAGATCAGAATGATCAGTGCGGCAATGAAAAGCATATGTGCGGTGATCTGCGATACGGAGCGCAGAGAGGAAATCCGCGTCTGATTGACACTCATGGTTTTGGCAAGAATGATAATGTATGTGATCTTGCAGACCTCGGCGGGCTGAATATTAAACGGCAGGAAGGGGAAGGACAGCCAGCTCTTGTTGCCCGAGGTGCCCTCAACGCCCCAAATGAGAAGCATTCCGATGAAGACAATGTTAAAGAGGAAAAGAAGCGTTCTCTGACCCGCGAGGATATCAATGTCAAAGGCGGTCAGCGCAAGATAGATCAGAATGCCTGCGAGCAGAGCACCGGACTGGATGGCAATATAGCGTGAGCTGCCTTGCCACTGCGTCGCTGCATAGATCATCACAATGCCGAAGAGCGAAGCGGCAACGCAAAGTCCCAAAAGCACCATATCGCCCTTCTTGAAAATTTCGATCAGCCTGCTTGTGAATTTTTTCATGCGCACACCTCCTTCCGCGTTATTTTATCATTAAACGGCGAATCTGTAAACAGGAAAAGTTGTTTTTGCAAAAAATGCGGTTATGTGGTAGAATATCCGAAAAGGAAGTGACGTGAATGCAATTTATCACCCAAAGCCCTGAAGAAACCGAGCGCTTAGGCGAACAACTCGGGAAAACGCTGCGCGGCGGCGAGGTCATTGCCTATCTCGGCGACCTCGGCGCGGGAAAAACCGCGTTTACGAGAGGACTTGCGCGCGGCTTGGGGATTCCCATGCGGGTCACCAGCCCGACCTATACCATCGTCAACGAATATACGGGCGGCAGACTTCCGCTGTTCCATTTTGACATGTACCGTCTCGGCTCAAGTGACGAGCTGTTTGATATCGGCTGGGAGGATTACCTGTTGCGCGGCGGTGTGTGCGCCGTGGAGTGGAGCGAGAATGTCCGCGACGCAATGGAGGACGCCATTACCGTTTCGATTGAAAAAACGGATGACGAAACCAGACGGATCACGATTGAGGGGAGGAAGGACAATGCGGATCTTAGCCTTTGAGACCTCTGCGAAAGCGGCGTCGGTCGCGATCTTGGAGGAGGACAAGCTTCTCGGAGAGAGCTACTTAAACTGCGGTCAGACCCACAGCCGCACGCTGATGAAGCTGGCGGAGGAGCTGCTTGCCGTCTGCGAGCTGACCGCGAAGGACATAACCGCCGTTGCCTGCGCAGCGGGTCCCGGCAGCTTTACGGGCGTGCGCATCGGTACGGCGGCGGCAAAGGGCTTTGCATGGGGGCACGAGCTTCCCTGCGTCGGTGTTTCAACGCTGGAAGCCATGGCGCAGCAGGCGCGGCTGTTTGAGGGCATTGTGTGCTGTGCGATGGATGCCAGACGGGAGCAGGTCTATAACGCGCTGTTCTCCTGTGAGGGGGGAAGCCTGACGCGGCTGACAGAGGATCGGGCGATTTCGCTTGAGGAATTGGCGCAAATGCTGAAAAATGAAAAAAAGCCGAAAATAATGGTTGGCGACGGGGCACAGTTGTGCTATAATACCATCGGTAAGAACTTATCCGGCTGCGTTCTTGCGCCGGAGCATATCGTGATGCAGCGCGCCTCGGGCGTGGCGCTGGCAGCGCGTCGGCTGCTTCTGTCGGGAGCGGACTTTGACGGCGCGGCGCTCGTTCCGAACTACCTGCGGCTTTCGCAGGCGGAGCGCGAGCGCAACGAGAGGCTGCAAAAGAGCAAAGGAGAAGCATAATGGGAAAAGTACAGGTTTTGGAACATCCTCTGCTTCAGCACAAGCTGTCGATCCTTCGCGACAAAAACACGGGCGTGAAAGAATTCCGTGAGATCGTCGGAGAGATTGCCGCGCTGATGTGCTATGAGGCAACGCGCAACCTCCCCACGAAGGAAATCGAGATCGAAACCCCGGTTGCAACGGCAAAAGTCAAGGTGCTTGCGGGCAAAAAGCTGGCAATCGTGCCGATCCTCCGCGCCGGCTTGGGCATGGTCGATAACATGATCTCGCTGATTCCTTCGGCAAAAGTCGGGCATATCGGTCTGTTCCGTGATCCGGAGACACATGAGCCGGTCAAGTATTATTGCAAAATGCCGCCGGATATCTCCGAACGGCAGGTATTCATCGTTGATCCGATGCTGGCAACGGGCGGCAGCGCCATTGCGGCAATTGATGTTTTGAAGAACGAGTACGGCTGCAAGTCCATCACGCTGATGAACATTATCGCCGCGCCCGAGGGCATCCAAGCCGTATCCGAGGCCCATCCCGATATTGACATTATCGTCACAGCGGTGGACGAGAAGCTGAATGAAAACGCCTATATTGTCCCCGGCTTAGGCGACTGCGGCGACCGCATTTTCGGCACAAAATAAACCAAAACAAAAATCCGAGCAGACCGTTTTGAAAGTCTGCTCGGATTCTTATTTTCGCAAAAGCATGAGGAAACCTCGTAGTAGCCTGTAACGCTTAAAACTGTAGGTAGCCCGTAGGGCACGACGAC
>JBJDYD010000058.1:0-12169 GCA_051867015.1 Faecousia sp.
TCCCAATGGTTTGCGGGCCTTCCTGCTTCTGTTTGCTGTCAAATTCGGGATTATACAGAAACTCTCTCAAAAAGGCAATGACCTTTTCGAGAGAGTTTATTTTCTACACGAAATGATAATCACTGCTCCGTTGTATAGGTGAGCGGAATGCCGTAAACGGTTTCATAGGTATCGCGGAAAAAGGCAAAATTCTCGTCGCGCAGCTTTTCACGGGCGGCAATGCGTCCGAGACTTTCGTCGGGATAGATCGCTTTGCCGATGTGCGGTGTGTATTCCTGCACAGGAAAGCCATCCTGCCCGATGTATTTACTGTCTTGCAGTGTGATAAAACAGGGGACAACCGGCACGCGATTCTTGACCGCCATGTCGAAAGCGCCCGATTTCATGGGCTTGGGCTTGCGATAGTTCCACCACATACTCTGCTCGGGGTAGATCAGAATGCAGTTGCCCTCCGCAAGCGCTGTGCTCACCGCCCGTAGGAACTTTTTCATCGTCTCCATATTCGAGCTGAGCGGCAGCGTGTTGCAGTGGCGCATCAAGAAGCCGTAAAAGCCGCCGAAGGAGGTGTAGTTCCCCTCGCGAATGATGCGGTACATTCGCTTTTTATGGTGCGACGCATCAAAGACGCGCTGCATGACGAAGCTATCCAAGGGGTTAAAATGATTGCAGGTAATGATCGCACCGCCCTTAACCTGTGACAGATTCTCCACGCCTAAGGGTTTATGGAGAATGACTTGCTTTTTCATCCGCGCGATGCCGAGAAACGCGTAGGCTGCAAAGAATGCAGCCTCACGCTGCACCGCGCCCCAAACGCCTTTGTGCAGGTATTCGATCTCGTCGGGGAGCAAGACCCTGCTTTCGGGATCGTCCTCTACATCAATATCAAATTTACCCGCCCGTTCATACTCCGCGATCTTTTCAAGCACGGCAAGACGGTCTGCCGCGCGCGGAAGCTCCTTTTGTTTCATTGCGGTACGATTTGATGGATTCGCTGATGAATACGGGCGTTTTCAGCTGTGTCAGCTGCCTGTGCGCGTGCCATGGTGAGAAGATTGTTTGTCTCCGTGGCAGACTGTACCCGCTGCTGCTCGGAATAGTTTTTGCGAACACGGCGAACATCGGCTGCATAGGCGCAGCGGTCGGCATAGTGCCAAAACAGTCCGCTGTAGGGCACGCCGTCCTTGTGCCATGGCTTGTTGTCAAGATTAAAGTGAACCAGCTTGGTTTCGGGAGATTCTGCCTCAAAGGGCATGGTATTCCACTCCCGTCCCAAAAGCACGGTTCGGTTTTGGCAGATCACATTCAAATAATCCTGATCCTGCGCAATATTGAACTTGACTGCGTCCAACAGGGAGAGAAAAACCTTTTGGAATCCATACTCCCGCATGGCGCGCAGATTCATCAGCAAGACACCGGCGTTGAAATAGTCCTTGCTGCTTTCCAGTCCCACGCGTTTGGTAGCATAAAGGCGCAAGCTCTCCTCTCTGTCAATGAAGGTATCCGGGATCGCCGCCGCCAAATGGTCGCCGAGCTCCGTGTCGTAGAGCTGTGCAATATCGCCGCGCACAAGCAGATCGCTGTCGAGATACAGTGCGCGGTCGAGCATAGGGAATAGATCGGGAATAAAAAGACGATAGTAGGTCGTGCGGGAGTAATAGTCCCGGGTGTGCAGGCGAGACGAAAACGCCTCCACCGCGGCACTGATATTGTGAAACTCGACGGTGAATATGCCGCCGTTGAATGCCTCGGTGAGTCGCGCGATATTCTCTGCCGAAAGCCCCGTGTGAAGAATGTGGAGGAAATAACGACGGTTTTGATTGCAGTTCGCGCGCAGAGACTCCAGCGTTACCGCAAGAAACGGCACATAGTTGTCATCGCAGGAAAAGAATAACTGTACATCAGACTGATTCATTTTGATAGCTCTCCTTGAGTTTTGTATATTCGTCCAGCACGTCGTCAAAGCAGGTATAGCCGAATTTCTCGTGCACCCGTTGAACGTGCCACTGCTTGACATTCTCCGTGTGCGGATAGGGCAGATAAAACAACCGCTTTGAAAAATGCCGCACAACGGTGCTCTTGTATAAGAATTTTTGGTCATTGAAGTAATGGGGGAGTACCTTACGGCAGGTCGTCGAGCGAATCAGCGCGGATTGGTCGGCAAAAGGTAACTTCTTTCTGCGCAAAATCTCTCTCGCCTTTTCAAAGATTCCGGTTTCACGGCACTTTTTCATATTGAATAATAGAACGCCGGCGTTGATGTAGTTCGGTTGAATGAGGAATTTTCCGTAATGATCCCGCGCGGCGGCGTATTCGACGGCAGAAACATCTATATCATATAAAAGTCCGGCGTCCTTGTTCAGCATCACATCCGCGTCGAGATATAACAGCTTATCCGGCATGGGCAGCAGATCTGCCAGCAAACGTAATAAGGTATAGGGAGAACAATAACAGCTTTCGTTGGCATTCTCGCGCAGATGCTTCTCATAGAGCGCCGTGACATCGTATAGGACGACGTTGGTTTCGGGATTATGCCGACAAAGCGCTTCCTCAATAAAAGCCGCGTGCCGCTGCGTCAACGGCGTGTAGCTCGGGGAGAGACGCGTCAGCTCCATGGTGAACAAATAAACCGTGAGTGGTCTTGGCTCGTTCAGACGGCGCACGACAGACAGGGCAGAGGTCAGCACACCGTCAAAGACGCCCTCATTGCCGCAATAGAGCAGATTCATTCTTCGCTTTCACCTCGCTTTTCATAATGAATGTATTCACAGTCACTTAGCTTACTGCGCTCCAGCATCGCCGCATAGATGCGGTCACGCAGCTCCTGCGCCCGTTCGCGCGGCGGAACACTCGTGTCAGGGTAGAAAGGACCGTCCAAATAGGTCACAATCTTGGGCTTTTTCCCCTTACCGCGTGCGTGATAAGTCGTCGTCATGGCAAAGCTGGGCGCGTTATATTCCACTGGGTACTTCATGGAAGTAGCGGGAAAGTTGCGAATGCCGGTATAGTATGGCCAAATGTGCGCCTCCGGATAGATGGTAACACATTTTCCTTGCAGAATGCGTTTTTCAACGGCATTTTTAAAATTGCGCATTGCTTTGAGATTGGAAGGCAGCGGGAGCGCGCCGAGGTAGGGCGTGACTCTGCCTAAATACGGCATGGAGACATTGTTCGGGTGAACAATGACAAATACGCTTTTCGGAAACACTGCCATCGTTGGGAGAAAAGCGTCCGCGATTTCCTGTGTGTGGTTGGCGTAAAGAAAGTAACCCGTCTTCTTTACCGCCTTCAAGACTTTGCGGTTTTTTACCTTGAAATGCAGTGTACACTTGCAGTAGAGATAGGCAAGGGGAGTGGCGATCAGACGGTAAGAGAGCCAGCGCAGTATGCTCCATTTCGGCTCCCTTCGGAGATAGGGATAGTTTTCATCAATCCGCTTTGGGGTAATGACTGCGGTCGAAAATTCATCGTTTCGCTCATCGGAGTAGTAGACTGTTTTCAGCGGGAGCGCCCCGTTCTTTTTCATGGAAAGTCCTCCTTGGTCTTGCGGTGCAATGGTCGCTGATCGCGTTTCATACCTTACCTTATTTTGTCAGGTTTTGCAAGAGAAAGTGCGAAATCCGCGCTCTACCATTTTGGACTCGTCTTTGAGAAACGATTTTCGCTTAGCGAGAGCCTGTCAAATTGATTCTCTCTAAGCGAGAATTGCGAGAATTTCAACATTTTTGCTGAAAAATCCTTGCTTTTCTTGATTTTTCGTGGTAAACTCATTTGCAATAAGAATCAGTGTGAAAAGCACTGCAATTTTCCTATCAGGATGGGATGAGCATATGGAAAACATCAAAGAAATTGTCAGAGAGAACTTGGTCAAGCTCCGGAAGGAACGCAAGCTGACGCAGATCGAGCTGTCGCAAAAGATCGGTTACTCCGATAAAGCGATCTCCCGTTGGGAGACGGGAGAGGTCACACCGGATATCGAGACGCTCAATGCGTTGGCAGAGCTTTACGGTATTCCGATTGCTTCCTTTTTTGAAAAGTACACACCGGAACGTCCAAAGTCCACCGATGAGCGGCAGCAGATCGTCCGCAAGATTGCCGTTACCTTATTGGGGATCGTGTGTGTCTGGTTCTTTGCCATCATCGGCTACAGCCGCTTAGGGGTTCTGTTCCATGAGCGCAACTGGCTCGTTTTTATCTGGGCGATCCCGCTCTCTTTTGCCGTCGCAATTTATTGTAATGTCAAATGGGGTAAGCGTATCGTCACGTTGGTTCTCGCCTCCGCGCTATGCTGGACGCTCCTGCTTGCCATTTACCTGCAATTCGTTGAATTCCACACCTTCATGACCTTCGTCTCCGGCGTGCCCATCCAAATCGGCATCATTCTCCTTGCATTCATTCGCCCCACCGAAAAGCACAAAGCAGAGAAAGAATAATCACTGCCGTCATAAAAATCCCGGTCAGAGCAAGTAATACCCTTGCTCTGACCGGAATTTTATTATGCAGCGATTGCCATGAAACTCTTTGTAGGGCGGGGACATGTCCCCGCCGCGTGCAGGAACGAACGACTGCGTACAAATCCCCAACCATGTCATTGCGAGGCGCTCGCGCCGTGGCAATCTCGTGCAGGAACTACCTACTGCAACAAACTCGTTCGTGCTGCGCAGCCGTACGCGACGAAGGAGCGTTACAGATGCGGCGTACCCCTTGTCCCTACTAAGTCGTTATAGCTAAAACTTTGCTTTCTAAAATGCGAGCTTTTGAGATCGGCAACATTTCGCCGTAGGGCGCGACGACCTCGGCGCGCCGTGCAGAACTGCCAACGGTGTACAAATCTGCTTGTCTTTCCTGTCTGTCGCTTCGCGGACGGCACGCCGAGTCGTCGTGCCCTACGATACGCCTATGAAACCCTTTTATAAAGTTTTCACTGAAACGGTATATGATGAATCATGATATTCGACGAAATTACCGTGGTTTTCCTTTTTTGGAACAAATCAAGAGTGCTGTGTTTTTTCAAAATTTAACATCAATATTCGCGCGAAAGTCGGTGAAACTACGACCGTGGCAACAGTGTTCGATTTTGTCGAAAAAGCGTTTCCGCATCGCGTGGCGAAGGATATGCTTTTTTGGCGCTGCGGACGCTCATGGCACAAATCGACAAAAGGAGATGGAAAAGTATGAAGAGCAACAACCAGATCAACATTCCGGAAGCACGCGAAGCGATGGACAAGTTCAAGATGGAAGCTGCCAGCGAAGTCGGCGTCAACCTGAAGCAGGGCTACAACGGCGACCTCACCTCTCGTGAGGCTGGCTCCGTCGGCGGTCAGATGGTCAAGAAGATGATCGAGGCTTACGAGCGCAACCTGAAGTAAGTTCAAACAGCAAGGAATGCTGCGGAGGGTCACTTCCGCAGCATTCTTCTATCCGAGAGGCTGCGCCGCATATTGCCTCTTGATTTTCGAACATATGTTTGATATAATAAAAGCAAGTAAGAAAGGAGGCGAATCGGTGTGTGTCTGCAAATTGAAGTAATCTCTGTCTTTGCCGCCGACGGCAGCATCACGCCGCTGCGCTTCCGCATGGAGGACGAGGCGCATCAGCTGCAAACGGTCGCCATTTCGCAGGTCGTCTGCGCAAAGCCGATACAGTATGCGGGTATTGACGCAATCCAGTATCTGTGCAAGGCGTTTCAGAACGGGCAGGAGCATCTTTTTGAACTGCGCTACACGGTGCGAACGCACAGGTGGACGCTGTTTCGGGTGGTGTACTGATGGATAAAGTGATCTTTCATATTGATGTCAACAGCGCCTTTCTCTCATGGACGGCGGCTTATCGCGTCAAAGTATTAGGCGAGACCCTTGATCTGCGTGAGATCCCATCCGCTGTCGCGGGAGACCGGGAGAACCGGCAGGGCGTGATTCTTGCAAAGAGTCAGCCTGCAAAAAAATACGGCGTCAAAACGGGTGAGCCGATTTTCAAGGCGCAGCAGAAATGCCCGGAGCTGACCATTGTGCCGCCGGACTATGGGCTGTATGTTGAGGCGTCGCGGCACTTTACCGCCCTACTGCGGCAGTTTGCGCCCGTGGTGGAGCAGTATTCCATTGATGAAGCGTGGGCGGATATGACGGGAACGGAGGGACTTTACGGCTCTCCCGTAGCGGCGGCGGAGATGCTGCGGCAGCGGATCTATGACGAGCTGGGCTTCACGGTCAATATCGGTATCTCGACCAATAAGCTTTTGGCAAAGATGGCAGGGGATTTTGAAAAGCCGAACAAGGTGCATACGCTCTACCCGTGGGAGATGGAGAAAAAGCTTTGGCCGCTGCCTGTGCGTGATTTGTTCATGATCGGACCCGCCACGGAGAAAAAGCTGCATCTGCTCGGCATTGAGACCATCGGGCAGCTTGCGCACGCCGACCCGGAGATCATTCGGAAAAAGCTGTATAAGCCGGGGATCGACCTTTGGAATTCCGCCAACGGGCGCTACAGTGACACCCTGCTTCCGGTTCCGGAGGATAACAAGGGCTACGGCAACGCGACCACGCTGCCTGCCGATGTGACCAACGCGGCGGAGGCTTACCGCGTGCTTCTGTCCCTGTGCGAGACGGTGGGCACACGGATGCGGAGAGACAAAAAATCCGCCCGATGCATTGCTGTCAGCCTGCGGACGAAGGATTTTGTCAATTATTCACACCAAGCGACCCTGCCCAACGCGACGGACAGCACCGAGGAGATCTTCCGCCATGCCTGCCGTATCTTCGACGAGGCGTGGGACGGAGAGACACCTTTGCGCCAGCTCGGCGTGCAGGCGACAAGATTAGAAGAGCGCGGCGTGCGGCAATATGATCTGTTCTCCGTCATCAGTGCGGAGGACTACGCCCGCAAAGCAAAGCTGGATAACACCGTTGACGATCTGCGGGAAAAGTACGGCGAGGGCATCTTACGCCGCGCCCGCTTCGTCGGCTCGGAGGTTGTCCTCGCAGGCGGCTTGTCCAAAGAACGCCGTACAGGGATTACCAAGCCGGTATAGTGCAGCTATGTCATGAAACTCCCTGTAGGGACATGTCCCCGCCCTACAAGGACTGTTTTGTTTATCGTAGTGCGTTCTCGCGTTTGGATTGCGAGGAGCGCAGTGCCGGGGCGATCTCAGAGAGTGGGATTCTACGACGTACGGTGCAGCTTTGACGGCGAATCAAGCCGGCCAGAGAAGCTTTTCGTGTTGACAGGGCGCAAAAACATGGTACAATAAAAGCTGAAATAACGCCTGACCGCACGGCATAGAGTTGTGTGGGGGTGTTCCGATGTCTTACTTTAAAAAATCCGTTGGGTTTTATCTGTTTGTCTGCGCAGCCGTGATTATGGGCGCAATGCTGCTGTCCCGTACCGGCTCTGCGGTGGCGGTGCTTTCTTCTGATGTGAGCACGGCACCGATTGTCGTCATTGACGCGGGGCACGGCGGCGAGGACGGCGGCGCGATCTCCGTCACCGGCGTTCGGGAAAGCACACTGAATTTGGAAATTTCGCAGCGCTTGAACGATCTGCTGCATTTTCTCGGCATTCAAACGAAAATGATCCGCACCGAGGATGTCTCCGTCTATACGGAGGGGGAGACGATTGCGCAGAAAAAAGTCTCCGACATTCATAACCGCGTGGCAATGGTCGAGCAGACGCCGAACGCGGTGCTGGTCAGCATCCATCAGAATCAGTTTTCCGAATCGCAGTATCGCGGCGCGCAGGTGTTTTACGCCAGCGGCAGTCAAGAGCTGGCGGAATTGCTGCAAAGTGCGTTGGCGGAGCAGGTTGATCCAAAGAACCACCGCGAATGTAAGCAGGCAAAGGGCATCTATCTGTTGGAGCATATCTCCTGTCCCGCCGTGTTGATTGAATGCGGTTTCCTGTCAAACCCTGCCGAGGAAGCCTTGCTGCGCGATGAATCCTATCAAAAAAAGCTCGCCTCCGTCATTGCCTGTACGCTTGCGAGCCATCTGGAGGAAATCAATGAAGTCTAAAACCGTCTTTCTCTGCACGAATTGCGGCAACGAAACACCCAAATGGGCGGGTCGCTGCCCTTCGTGCGGTCAGTGGAATACCTTAGAGGAATACACGCCTGCGCCGAGCGGAAAGGTGACTGCCGCACCCGCTGCGCGCAAGAACTCCGCCGTGGCGAAGCGCCTCAGCGAGGCGAAGACCGACGAAGCGCTCCGTTTTACCACGGGGCTTTCGGAGCTGGACCGCGTTCTCGGCGGCGGCGCGGTCAAAGGTTCGCTTGTTCTGGTCAGCGGCGCGCCGGGCATCGGCAAATCGACGCTGTTATTACAAATTTGCGAACAGATTGCCCGCGAGCAGACCGTGCTCTATGTATCCGGTGAGGAGAGCGAGGGTCAATTAAAGCTCCGCGCCGAGCGTTTGGGTGTCTCCGGGAAAAATCTGTTTATTCTCTGCGAAACAAGCTTGGACGAGGTTCTCAGCGCGAGTGAACGGGTACAGCCGGATCTTCTGATTGTCGACTCCATTCAGACGCTTTATGCGGAGGACAAGCCTGCCTCACCCGGCAGTGTCACGCAGGTCAAGGAATGCACCCTGCGGCTGATGCAGTACTGCAAGAGCAGCGGCGTGACGGTCTTCGTCGTCGGGCATATCAACAAGGAGGGGGCGATCGCAGGCCCCAAGGTCTTAGAGCATATGGTGGATTGCGTGCTGTATTTTGAAGGTGAGTCGCATACCGCGCACCGCCTGCTCCGTGCGGCAAAGAACCGCTTTGGTTCGACAAACGAGATCGGCGTATTTGAAATGCAGGATACCGGCCTGCGGGAGGTGCCGAATCCCTCCGAAATGCTGCTCGACGGCAGACCGCACGGCACGCCCGGTACCTGCGTTGCCTGCGTGATGGAGGGAACACGTCCTGTTTTGGCAGAGGTGCAGGCGCTTGTCAGCCCGACCACCCTTGCCGTGCCCCGCCGCTCCGGCAACGGCTTGGATTATAATCGCACTGCAATGCTCCTTGCCGTTTTAGAAAAGCGCGGCGGTCTGCGGTTTTCCAACGCCGACGTCTATCTGAATGTCATAGGCGGTCTGCGCTTGGACGAGCCTGCCTCCGATTTGGCAGTCGTGATCGCTGCGGCTTCCGCTGCGCTGGACAAGCCCGTTTCGGATACCCTTGCTGCCGTCGGTGAGGTCGGTCTGACGGGTGAGATTCGCGCGGTCGGGCAGCTTTCGCAGCGGCTTTCCGAAATTCGCAGGCTCGGCTTTACGCAGTGCGTTGTACCGCGAAACGCAAGAGAGCTGCACGCGCCGGAGGGCTTGGAGCTTCTGCGTGTGCGCAACGTCCGCGAGGCGATTGCCGTCGCGCTGTAATAGGAGAGATGATATGCCGGGAATCAAATATATCGCCCGCGTTGTGCGGGGCATGCGCTTTGACAGGCTGAAGCAAATGGCGCAGATCGTCAAGGAAAAGAGCGGTCAAAGCAAGGCACGCACACTTTGCAGCATGGCTTGGTGCGCCTTGCGCTACGGTGCGGGTTATTATGACTATGTCATGTTCGGATTTTACGACATGAACGGCAAGCAGCGCGATACTTATTTGACGCGCGTGCGCAACAAAAAGGTCTGCGAACTGATGAACGATTATTCCTTCGCGGACGAATTTGACGATAAGCTGCGCTTCAATCAACGCTTTGCAGACTTCCTGCATAGAAAGACGCTGAACGGAGAGACGGCGACCGCAGCGGAGCTTGGCGATTTTATCCGCGGACAAGAGGCGATCTTTGCCAAACCGAATCACGGCTCCTGCGGCAAGGGTGTCGAGAAGCTGAAAACGGCGGATTTTGCCGATGCGGAAGCAATGCTTGCTTATATTCGTGAAAAGAAGCTTGTGATCTTAGAGCACGCGCTCCCGCAGCACCCCGATATGGCGCGTCTGCATCCGCAGTCGGTCAACTCGATGCGCGTCGTTACCGATATTGTCGGAAATGAAGTGCAAATTGCCTATATTATCGTCAAGATCGGGCGCGGCGACTCCTGCTGCGACAACTCCGGGCAGGGCGGTGTGCTCTGCCGCGTCGATGAGGCGAGCGGAAAGATTCGCTCCGTTGCAACAGACGATTATTTCAATGTTTTTGAAAAACACCCCGACACCGGAATCACTTTTGAAGGCTATCAGCTCCCGATGGTGCCCGAGGCAATCGCACTGGCAAAGCAGGCGGCAAAAGTCATTCCGCAAATGCGCCATGTCGGCTGGGATGTTGCCATCACGCCGGAGGGTCCTGCCATCATTGAGGGCAACGAATATCCCGGCACCGACCTGTGCCAGCTTGCCCCGCATTACCCCGAAAAGCAGGGACTATGGCCCTATTACAAGCGTATTTTGAGGCTGTGAGTGAAAAGGTTCACATACCTGCACCCATGAGAAAATTACAAAACAGATACAAAATCGATGCGCCTATGATACTTCTTTGATTTCCTTTTGATACAAATCCCTCCTATGCTGAAAAGCAAGGAGGGATTCATTTATGAACTATCTTTTTAGAATTCTGAAGGGCGCAAGTTTCGCCAAATGCAGCCGTGCGCTGGAAATTGTCCGGCAAAGGAGCGGGAAGGGAAAATGCAGCACATTGCTTGATATGCTTTTCTGTACTCTTCGTTACGGCGCAGGCTATCATGACTATGCTTTGTTTGGATTCGAGCAGCTGACAGCAGCGCAGAGAGATACCTATGTCACACGAATCCGAAATAAGAGAATCCTTGATCGCATGAACCAAAAGGAATTCTTCGACGAATTCAACGACAAGACCCGCTTTCTATCCCATTTTAGGCAGTATTTAGGCAGTATTTAGGCAGAGAGGTTCTTCTTCTACCTGCCGACGACGAAGCGCTGTCGGCATTTCTTCAAAAGCACCCATCCTTCTTTGCAAAGCCCTCTCGCGGTTGCGGCGGCAGGGGAATACTACGTTTAAACAAAGCGGATTTTCCCGAAGAATCGGCGCTGCTGCAATTTCTGACAGAAAAAGGAGCTTTCGATCTTGGACGCACCGATTGTGCAGCATCCGCACATGGCTGCGCTGCATCCCCAGTCCGTCAACACGCTGCGTATTGTTACAGACCGCGTAAACGGTCAGGTGCATATCGCCTATGTGCTTTTAAAGATCGGGCGGGGCGGAGCTTTTTGCGATAATTCGGGACAGGGCGGTATGTTCTGCCGCGTCGATACGGAAACCGGTTGTGTCTGTTCCGCAGCGGTAGACGATGCACTGGAAGTATTTGAAAAGCATCCCGATACCGGTGTACCTTTCATGGGCTATCCGATTCCGAATTTTGCGCAGGCACTTACTTTAGCCAAAGATGTCTCCGCCGTCATTCCTGAAATCGGGCATATTGGATGGGATATTGCGATTACAGCTTCCGGCGCGGTCATTGTGGAAGGAAATGCCGATCCGGGCGTAATGTGCCAATTCTATCCGCTGTGGAAGGATGAGGATGGGCTTTGGCGGTTCTATCAGCACATCTTAGGTTTGTGAGCGTGTTTTACACATCAATGATATCATCGTCATCCATGTCTCTGTGCTTGCCGCCGAGGGCAATGGCGATGATATCGAAGAGCGCCTCTACGATCAGTACCGCGCCCGTGAAGCTCCAAAGGATCTCCGTTGTCGCAAAGGGATTGAAAAGGATGAGCGCCGCGAAGATCAGCGAGCACAACGCGCTGATGGCAGGCAGATACCAGCGTTTTCTGCCGAATCGGATCATATCAGCCATCCATTGAATTTTCCCGACACCGCTGATGAGGATGCCGATGCCGTAAAGGATCGTCAGCAGCGGAAAGGTCGCAACAAACCATTTCGAACGCAGCACGCAGAACAGACCTGCCAGCAGGAGAAGCAGTCCCTTAGACAGTCCATGCGTCAGCGCACCCTCCGCCGCACCGGCACGGAAATACCGCACGGCAAACACGACACCCGCCACGATCAAAGCAGCACCAAGCGCAATGATAATCGCAGAGGTGAATCCCAGCGGATCAATGAGCAGCAGCACGCCAACCAAAATTTCAAGGACGCACATCAAAATGCTCCCGCCGTTTTTTTGAATCGCTCTCATAAATAAGCGCCTCCTATATTTTTCCTACTTGGAATATTTGAATAAAGCTATTATAATATACTTGATTTGATCTTGCAAGAATGTG
>JBJDYD010000059.1:0-12138 GCA_051867015.1 Faecousia sp.
CCGAGCCCGTAGTGGACTTTCACCACCAAGTCATTGCCCATGCCGGGCACACAATTAAAATGGTGCGCAGAAGCCTGCGCACCATCCGTTTCCTTCACCACGCATACGACCCGGCAAGGTCGAACGCATGAATGTTCAAAGTGACCGTTCTTGCGACGGCCTCAGAAAGCCGCCACATTTCCTGCTCCGTCTTCCCATCCTGTTTGGCCAGAGTGAGAATCTCGCTGATGTACAAATACAGGTCGTACCATGAGCAGGGGTTTTCTCCCAGCTCTCGGTTCAATGTCTCCTCAACCATACCGCCGTATTTCCGGGGCAGATTCAGACGCTTGCAAATGCAGATCAGCGCATTGCGCGGATGATTCACCATGACGGAATCCATTTCTGCAACCTTTTCCGCACTCTTTTTGAAAAGCGAGAACAGCTCACGGCTGCGCTCCTCAAAAAGCTCGATGCCTTCCGCACTGTCACCGGTGCTGTGCTTGTGATGCACCTTGATCGGTTCACACAGCACAATGGGTGTCGTCCCCTTCTGCTTGAAATACGGCTGCAAGGTGGCAGCACAGCAGCCTGTATCCGAGGTACGGAACTCCACGCACGGCATCATTGCCGCAGGCGCTTTATCCGATTTGGCCAGAGCTGCAATGTACGGAGCGGTCAGCTCCTCCTGCATCTCCTCCAAAGCGAAGGTGCATTTCGTGAACGCATGGTCGATGTATCCGCTCTGAAATGCGATGCCGCCAAATTGGTTTTCCAGCGACCCTACAACCGATTCCAGCAGCTCAGGCTGCGGCATCTTGCAATAGTTGTTGCTCAGGAACGCACTCGCTTTCCCAAACCGGTTCAGCACCATAGTTTTCCCCTTCGCAACTTCCAACGCAAGATTGAGAATCGTTGCCAGATTATCCGGAGATACGCGGCTCAGCGCAACACCGGAGATTTTTGCGGTATCTTCGAGCGTGACGATTGCCGTGTTGCGGACACAGTAAAGCTCGCCACCTACGGAGGCGAGCAAGCTTGTCGAGGCTGCCGTATCTGCAACAAGTGCAGGGGGCAAGCCACGATCCTGTGCGACTACACCGGCTTCGATTCCCATGATGCCTGTTGTCCGGATAGTGGAAGACCGTACATTCTCCATCCACTCCGAGTTTTGTTCGAGGTCGTCGATCCCGTCCTGAAAAGACGCAAGATCGGTGAACTCTTCCGCATAAGCGTCAAATTCCTTTGTCATCCTTTTTTCTCCTTTCAATTTTGCTTGATTCCTCAAGCTACAATTATTACATCCTCACGCCGGTTAGCTGTCGGTTCGAGCGACGCCAGCATGATACATTCCGTATTCTGCGACGAAGCCGCCCATCGAACACTTTCTAATACGCCATTCCATCTTTACTCCTTTCATTTTTTCATCCGACATATATAAAAACAGACAGAAGCATTCCTCGAATTAAGAAATGCTTCTGTCTGAGAACTATAGCTAATATGCAGATTCCACCGTCCCTGCTTTATTACGGTGAATGCGAATCTACATATCTTGTTTCCATTATATTATAATTATATTTTATTGTCAATAAAAAAATACACAGTATCTAAAATACTGTGTCCGTCATAAAGATTTCGGGATTTTTGCGGCTTAAACTGCATCCTTCAGTCAAAGCCATCTTGCTATATCGTAGTCCCACCATTTGTCGTAAATCTGTCGTAATCACAAGCCAGTGTAATTCAGAGTAACGCTCCTTCGGATTTTCATCTTTTATTTGTTTTTGTTACTTTAACAATATAAATATATACTTTTTACATACTTTATGTGGTTTTTTTCGTATAGCGAACAAGAAAGCCGTCCATACTATGAGCAGCACTTCGAGTGTAACTCAAACAGGAGGGACGAAAATGGACACTTTTGCGCTGATTTTAAGCATTATCGGTGCGCTCAACTGGGGACTCGTCGGTATTTTCCGCTTCGATCTGGTCGCGTGGCTGTTCGGCGGTCAGACCGCGACGGTCAGCCGCATCATCTACACGCTGGTCGGCCTTGCGGGACTTTGGTGCATCTCTCTGCTCTTCCGCAGACACGCACTCACAAGCGCCGAGGACGCATGATACGAAAACCGCAGTTTTCAAAAAGAAAGCTGCGGTTTTTCGTTATATACAGCATCTGTATTTCTGGGACATGACCCCTCCGGTGCAGGAATTGCCAAAAGCGTAGAAGGATCGAACATAGATTGCCACGTCGCTGCGCTCCTCGCAATGACACAGAAAGCCACCCTTTTTGTCATTGCGAGGAGCGCAGCGACGTGGCAATCTCGTGCAGGAACTACCGACTGCGTATAAGCCTGTTCATCTGTACCGTCTGCCGCTCATGTCCCCGCCCTACAGTAGAAAAAAGTCAATACGGCAGCAGCGGCGCGGAGCCGTCGTCTTCGGCGTCTTCGATGCTTTGGATAACAACCTCATAGCTGTAATCGTCGCTGACCTTTACCATGCGATGCTCCCCGATGCCCGCGCCGAGGATCGCTTTGCCCAGCGGAGACTCCATGCTGATAAAGCCCTTGTCCGGCTCAATGCGCACGGTCGAGACGACCTGCAATACCATCGTCTCCTCGTCCTCGGGCAGATAGACCGTCACCTTATCATAGAGCTTGACCTTGCCCGTATCCGCCTCGTCCTCGTCGATGATCTGCGCGGTCTTGATCATGTTTTGCAGATAGCGCATACGGCTGTCATTGCGGCGCTGCGCCTGCTTTGCCGCCTTGTATTCATAGTTCTCGCTGAGGTCGCCGAACTCGCGGGTACGCTTGACCTCCTCCATGATCTTCGGGCGCTGATTGAGCCTTCTGTCCTCCAGCTCCGCCTCCATCAATGCAATATCCTTCTTAGTCAGTTTATCGTACATTTTGCCTTGCCTCTTTTACAAAAATAATCTCACTCGCCGTTACGGGCGGCAATGTTCAAAAATGAGAAGCGCGCCGTCGTCAGAAGCGGTCTTCGCCTCCTCCAAGCTGCGGATCGTCCACGAAAACTCCTGCACGCCCCAAAGCTTTTTGCACACGCGCAGTGAAAGCCGCTTGCGGTCGGCAAATCTGTATGCCACAAAGTGCGGCACGGTCAGGAAGTTCAAGGAAAGCTCCGTCAGAAGCAGCGCCAGCGGCAGAACCAGTCCGTTTCTGTCGCGCAGGAAGTTGCAAGAGAGCTGCCCGCGCACAATCTCCGGCGCGTGCCGTTTCAGCCACAGCAGAACGCGAGGGTCAAAGGACTCGATGCAAAATTGCAGCGTCGGATATTCCTTGAGCATTGCGCAGACCTTTTCGCACAGCTTAGCATGGTTCCCGTTCACGGGCTTCAGCTCGATTATGAGCGGTGTCTTTCCCGCAAAAATGGGAAGAACCTCCTCCAAATAGGGGATTTTTTGCGCCGTCCCCTCCAAGCGCAGCTCGTTCAGCTCCGCAGCGGTGCAGTCGCCAATGTTCCGTTCTGCCCCTGCCGTGCGCTTCAAGCTCTCATCGTGCATGACGACAAGGCGTCCGTCCTTACTCAGATGCACGTCCAGCTCCGCGCCGTAGCCGTTTTCCACAGCCAAACGGAACGCTTGCAGAGAATTCTCCGGCACACCTTCGCCATGCAGTCCGCGATGGGCATATTGATACGCCGCAAGTCCGAAAAAGTCCGCCTTTTTCCGCTTTCCGCGCAGGCTCAGCACCCAAAGCGCCAGCAGCAGCGCGATTGCAAGGATAACAATCAAAACCGTCTTCATACTCAATCCTCAACATCCAGCGCTTCCAAGCCGCGCTTTGCCGTCGGCTTGTTGTCGCCATGCATGACAAACAGCATCGTCACGAACGCCAGCGCGACAAACACCGCCGCGTAGGGGAACAGGGCGGTCAATCCGAGCTTGTCCATCAGGTAGCCCGAAAGCAGCGGCGTGACGGTCTGCGCCGCCATGCTCGCGGTGTAATAGATGCCGGTGTATTTGCCGACGCTTCCGCCCTTGCACATCTCCACGACCATCGGGAAGGAGTTGACATTGATCGTCGCCCAGCCGATGCCGGCGAGGGCAAACATTGCGTTCATCAGAATGGTCGGGCTGCTCTCGCGCAGGAAGCAGGCAACGGTGAACGAGGTTGTCAGCATCACGACGCCCGCAAGGATCGTCTTCTTTCTGCCGAGCTTGGAGGAGAGCATGCCGATGGGGAGATAGGAGATGATCGCCGCCGCCTGTGCAATGATGAGCGTCAAATTATAGTCCTTGTTCAGAACACTGCTTGCATAGACGGAATACTTCGAGGTCACGGCATTATAGCCCATGAACCAGAGTACGATGGACGCTAAAAGGAAGCACATGGAGCGGCGTTCTCCCTTACCGAGCTTGCCGCCGTTCTCCTCCTGATCGTCCTCCGCAATACCGTAGCGTCTGCTCTCCTCCTGCATCTGCTTGACGAGCTTCGGCTCGCGCACCTGCCACAGGAACAGCGCCAAAGCCGTCAGCATCACAAGCGCGATCACAATATAGTACGGCGCAAAGGACATCATGGAATTCTTCACCGAGCCGGTTGCAAATACCATGCCCAGTCCGAGGATCAGGATACCGCCCGCGCTGCCCATCAGATTGATCACGGCATTTCCTTTGGAGCGCAGCGGCTTGATCGTCACATCAGGCATCAGCGCGACAGCGGGAGAGCGGAAGGTCGCCATGGAGAGCAGCACCATCAGCAGCAGGGCGATAAACACGATCAACGCCGTCGGATTCGCGGCGGTCTGATTCCATGCATACGCCTGCCGCGCGGGAACCACATAGTCCGTATAATGGGGATTCGTAAACGCCTTTCCGTCGTCATGCTTGTCAATGTCCGCGCGTTCCGCCTCGGTGAAGCGGTCAGTCAGCGCATAGGGCATTCCGTCCGCCGTCTTGATCGTGCCGTCCGTCACAACCAGCTGCGAGGGAATCGTGACGAATTCCTCCTCGGTAAAGAGCGCCGAAAGCCGATATGCCGTGCCGTCGGGCGTTTGGAGGTCAGTCTCCGACTCCTGCGTATAGATCACCTGCATCGCCGCAGGATCGTCGATCTGCGAAACAGCGGAGATATTTTTGAGCTGCGCGCCGTCGGCAAAGGACAGCCCGACAAAGATCACCGCCGCGGCAATCGTGCCGATCAGAATAAACGGCGTGCGCTTGCCGAGCTTGCTGTGGCAGCGGTCCGAGATCGCGCCGAACAGGGGCAGCAAAAACAGCGCCAAAACATTATCCAGCGCCATAACCGCGCCGGAGGCGGTCTGCGACAGACCGAATTTGTTCGTCAAAATCAGCGGGATTGTGTTGTCATACGCCTGCCAAAAGGCGCAGATCAGGAAAAAGGCAAAGCCGACAAAGATCGTGCGCTTATAGTCCAGCTTCATATGTGATCTCTCCTTTTTCAGCCCGCGCTACTGGGCGAGCCGCTTTATCTCTCATTATAGCGAAAGTTTTTGTCAAATGCAAGCATCCCCCGTGCGCAGGACAAAGACTCTCTCCTGCGTTTCTGCCGGTGCAAGCTGTCCCTCTCGGAACAAGCCGTAAAGCGCAGCAGCGCGGCGCTCCAGCTCGGCATACTGCGCGTCCGGCACGTTCTCTCCCGCATTGATAACAGCAATGTTCCCGCTTTTTCTCGCCCTGCGCACAACCGCAGCGCCGTTTTCGTTCAGCGCAAGCACGCGGACATAGGGCGCAGGCCGCTTCAGCATTTCCTCGGAAATGCCGAGAAATGCGCAGAGGAGCATCCGCTTGAGCCTTGTGTGCGTATAGCGTTTGGATTTCGCCGCTTCGATCATCGCTTCCGGCGTCGCCTCCGTGCGGCAAGCGTGCATCACCTTGCGCCAAAGCCCCTCCGAACCGTAGGGCAGCGCTTCAAATTCCGATTCCGGCATCGCCCGCAGACGCGCGAGCCACGCCCGTTCCCCTGCCCGCACGGTATAACGCGGCGCAGCTTCAAAAACCTCCAGCGCCTTTTCCGGCACAAAGCCGCGCCAGTCTTCCATCGTCCGCAGCACGCTTGCAGAGGGATTCTCCGCTTGCAGGCTTTCGTGGTAGCACCCCTCGCGGCGCAGGGTCATCGGTGCAATCGGACTTTGCAGCGTCAGAAGAGCCTTGCAGTATTCGACCGCGAGAATGTCGTTCGGATTCTCCAAAACACTGCCGTCTCCCCCGAGCGTCTCCACGGCGTTCTGCCTCGCCCGGGGAAAGGAAACACCGCTTGCAAGCTCGCTGCGCAGCACCGCGCGAAACGGCTCGGTCAGCAGCAGTCTTGCAGTTGACATAATATCCTCAATCTCTCCGCTTTCGCTGCCGAAGCACAGCCCGTCGATGCAGCCGAGGCGCGTCAAGACCTCCACGCCGCCCCGCGCAAAGCCCTCCGCCGAGGAGATCGCATAGGTCAGCGGCAGCTCCAGCACAAGATCCGCCCCGCACAGCACCGCCGCCTTCGCGCGGGTATATTTGTCCAGCAGCGCAGGCTCACCCCTTTGGACATAATTCCCGCTCATCAGGCAGACCTTCACGCCATCAGTTGCATTGAGCTGCTTCGCATGACCATTATGAAAGGGGTTGTATTCGCAGATGATCCCGACCGTGTTCACAATGCACCGCTCCTTTCGCAGAACCAGCAAAAAAGAACCCGCTATAGTAAAATTATTTTACCACAGCCGGATTCTCATTGCAATATATCCTGCCCTACGAAAAGGCTTTCTTTTCTCTGTCATCTTTATTCAAGGAAATTGTAGTAAGCTGTCACATCAAACCCGCACCTTCGGATGCAAGCTTTTGAGATCAATAGCACCTCGCCGTAGGGCGCGACGACTCGGCGCGCCGGTGCAGGAACTACCAAATGCGCACAAAGTTCCCTCCCATGTCATTGCGAACCCAGTGCGCACACTGGGTGTGGCAATCTCGTGCAGGAACTACCAAATACGTACAAGCTCGTTCCCCTGTACCGTCTGCCGCTTCGCGGACGGCACGCCGAGTCGGCGTGGTCTACGTTCCGCCAATGAGGCTGTTTTAATTTAACGACATAGCAGGGACTTTTATTCCTCCGTCAGCTTCCCGTCCTGCATGTGCAGGGTGACGTCCGCCGCTTCCGCGACGGCGGGATCGTGGGTGACGATGATAACGCAGCGGTTCTCCTCGTGGGCAAGGCGGGAGAGAATCTCGACAATGTTTTCGCGGTTGCCGGTGTCCAAATTGCCCGTCGGCTCGTCCGCTAAAATGATCTCGCTGCCCGCTGCCAGTGCCCGCGCAATTGCGACGCGCTGCTGCTCGCCGCCGGAGAGCATATTTGGAAAGCGTTTGAACTGCTCCTCCTTCAAGCCGACCGCCAGCAGCTTTTCCCGTGCAAGCAGGTCTGCTTCCTTCCGCTGCATTTTCCGCACATACAAGGGATACGCGGCGTTTTCCAGCACCGTCAGATGATAAAAAAGATTGAAATTCTGATAGATCACCGAGACATGCTCGAGGCGGTATTGATCTCGGTCTATTTTCGAAGTCGGCGTTCCGTCAAACTCGATGCTCCCGCCGGTGGGGACGTCCAATCCCGCAAGCAAAGACAGCAGCGTTGTCTTCCCGCTGCCGGAAACGCCGACAATTGCATAGAGCGTTCCTGCGGTAAAGGTAAAGCTGACACCGTTCACCGCCTTCACCGTCTGATACTTATTGCGGTATTCGTATACGACCTGTTTTGCCGTAATCACTGCCATATTCATTCCTCCACTTTCATCAGCTTCATCACATTGACACGGGTAACGTTTCGGCTTGCCAGTGCCGCACCTGCAAGGAAAACCGCCAAAATCAGTCCGGCTTTACCGATTGCAGCGGCAGAAATCGCGCGTTCCGACAAGAAGCCTGCAAAGCCGCCCACCGCAGCGCCGAGGAATGCCAATAACACCTGTCCCCCGAACACCTGCGCGAAAATCTTCCGCCGCTTCATTCCTAAGCACCGCATGACGGCAAATTCACGCATTCTTCCGCGAATCGTCAAATAGCTTGCCAAAAAGCCGATGCCGCCAAACAGCACCGTCAGAATTGGCAGCAGTAGTTGCAGTAATGACAGCGAAGAGCGAAATTCGTCCAAACTGCTTAGGTAGGCTTTGTCTTGAATCAGCACTCCGTAGGTTCGGCTGCTGGCTGTATTGGCCAAGCTCGGTTCTACAAAGACTTCATAAACAGCAGCTTTACACGCATCGAGTCTTTCGTTATCCAAAATATCAAAGGAACAGCTTTCAACACTGTATAGCTCTGTAATACCGCTGTCTTGCTGTGCATAGAAAGGGCACCGGATCGCATTGTCCGTCCTGCCGGAAACAGTGCCGATTACCTGAAGTTGCAAAGAGGTTCCATCCTGCGTGATGGCTGTGACATATTGCTGTCCATCCTCTCCGCACTGCGTTTCCGTTCCCTCGGGAATCATGCACACTGCGGCATTTGTCCGAAAGACGTCCTCCGTCCAGCCGTCAAAGAGGCGGACATTTGCCCCCTCTGTCGCGCTTAAGGTGCTGTCGGAGTCAAAGCTCAGGATACGGCGCAGCGTCATGCCCTGCGGCTGCTCCAACTGCACCGTTGCCTTTGCACGGACGTTCTTTACCGCTTCATCAAGATAGCAGTCCCTCTCATGCCGCCGACCCGTAAGCATATCCACAAAAGCGGAATACATCCGTAGGTCCTCGCTGTTTCTCCCCTGCGCATCGGTGACAACACAATGAATCGACGTATTGCGCACCATGTCCCTCATGCCGGTTTCCTGCCGCGCAATCACGTTTTGCAGTGCAACGGAGGCAAAAACACCAAGTGCTGCCACTGCAGCCAAAAGAATACTTGCACCTTTCCGCCGCCATAACGTACGCAGCGCCACTTGACGCAGAGCTTTGCCGGAGGTAGTATTTGCTTTCACAGTGTTCTTCCTCCTATTCCGACTTTTTTCTGCGTCCCTGCATCAGCTTCCCGCCCGAGATGCGGCAGGCGCATACCGCTGCAAGGAAAAGCAGCACAAGCAGCTGCAAGGCAGCACACAACAGCAGCGCACCGGGACGCAGCGCAATCAGCTCCGACAGCACGCGCGCGGTTACAACACGATATAGTGCCGCACCGAGCGCTGCACCGACTGCGACGGCAATCAGAGTCAAAATTGCCGTTGCGGCAAACAGCTCGCGCTGTACCTTCCTGCGCAGAATGCCGAGCAGACGCAAACCATACGCAATCGGTTTTGCGCGGCGGAAGTTCAGGAACAGAAACAGCGCCGCCGCCAATAGGAATATGCTGCTGCCAATCACCAGCAGCCGCAAGGCGTTGGCAGAAATCACCGTCAATGTCTCGGCAAGGGCATTATAGTCTTGGTCAAAATACGAAAAAACACCGCCATAGCCCAAGGATTCCATGTAAGCTTCAAAGTCTGCTTCCGTACCGTTTTTCAAAATGACAGAATATAACAGCGGGTGCAAAATATTCTCATAAGCAGAAGCGTTGGGAACGGATGCCTTTGGGACAAAAATTGTGTCAGCCTGAAAACGGTGCAGACCATAAGAGAACTCCGGCGCAGTATAGATTCCCACAACGGTATAGTCCTTCTGTACGCCGATCCGATTCTCTGCCCTGCACGGTCCATGGACAAGGATCGGCTCTGCGCTCCCGTTATTCCGATAATTTCCGTTTTCCCGATACCCAAGTTCTGTTTGGTAGAAATCCAAATGGATCGTATCCCCCACGGACAGAGCATTCTTCTGCGCATATGCTACACTGACAAGGCAGACCGCAGTCCCTTCTGCATACTCCCCGGCATCAAAGGAGCGTCCCTCTAAAACAGCAGCCTCTCCGGTATTAAATAAAAGGAGGCTGTTCATCTGATCCGTCAGAACCACTCCGGCGCTCTCATAATTGATTTGGCACATTGGGAGAATCCGCTCCCGCCAGACTTGCCCGACATCCCTTTGCAAAAAGTCCTGCCAGCTACCGGAATATTCAGCATAAAACGGGAGGGAATCCTCTGTCAGGCGGTAAGCAATCTTCTTTCCGTCCTCGATTTTCTCCCAAGAAAAGAGCAGATTTCCGGTATCAAAGCCGGAGCTTGTCATGCTGTCAATCCTGCTGACCGTCATACGATGAATTTCGGGAGCGCGGAATTCCCAAGGCGAAACACCCTCCTCCGCAAAATCATCATAAAAAACAGAAGGTCCCTCATAGTTGCCGAACAGCAGATATGTCTTGCCTTCCTCAAAAGGCACCTCTCCTTCGGCGGAAAAAACAGAGGAGCCAAAAGAGATCTCGTTCGCCTCCGGCAGAACCGTATCATAAGCCGAAAATCTGCAAATGATGTCCTCGATTGAGAACGTTGCTTCATAGCTGCGCTGTATCAGCTCCTCGGTTCCGATCAGCTCATCATTTTCATCATAAACAGCCTGCTGTATGGGATCGTTATACTCTGCGACCGAGGTACATCGCACAGCCACGACCGCCAGAGAATTTCCGTATGCGTCAAAGTCGGGACTGCCGAAATTGTCCAGCTCATAAGCGGACAGAGTTTCACACCCCTCCACATGGGCGGCAAGAAAGCCGCGGCAGTCGTCCGCCATCAGTCCGGGATAGTCCCGCTCCGTTTGGCAAGAAAACGGCGTAGGCGTATTGTTCTCATACAGCAGTCCGGTCCAAAATACATCACCGCGCGGAACGGCAATGGTAGTATACTGCGCGTTGACCTGTTCCCGCTGCACATTGGCTCCCCACCATGCAGCAACCCCAATCGAAGAAACCGCCACAGCGGCAGACAGTAATAAGCCCAGCAGCGCAGAAAACACGGCTCTGCGCAAGGAAAGCTTGCTGAAAAGATTCACGGACTACCCCTCCTGTATATCTGTCCGGCGCATGACATACGCCATGCGCCGGGATAAATGCAAATCGCAGTTTTGCTACAATCTTATACTGGAAGATATGAACAGGCACCACTATGAGGAGCACCCGGGCAATTCTTGTGAACCGTTTCCATAACATGAGCGCATTTTTTACATTTGTATACGATTGTCTGAATTCTCCCATCACAAGATGCAGAATAAGCTACGGAAGCATGTGTGTCATTGCTAACATAGTAATAGCGAACAAACTCAGTTGTGCCACATTTAGTACAAGTTCTCGTCTCTTTCCAATATGATTTACATACTGTTGATGAAACGTATGTTCCTCCATATAAAACCAGAGTGCTCTTAGACTGCCACGTGTGCGTTGTGCAGGTACTCCGTGGCGTGATGTCATTATTCACACTAATATTTTCGCAAAAGGCATCCTCCTCACAATTATCACTAAGTGCTTCAACAGCAAAAGCATTGGTGCTCATGGAAAGAAATAAAGCTACAACAAGTACCATTACCATAAGCTTAAAAATTGCAGTTTTCATTGTTTTCTCCTTTCATATTGCCAAAAACTGATTACTTTTGACCCAACTGCAATCAGCATACAGCCACCAAAGGGATATCGTCCCTTATAGCATGACCGCCCTGTGGTACCAACACTGCAATCATCGGTCTCTTCTATCTTAAATGTCGGCCAACATTTATGATTCTTACCAACATGGTGCGCGAGAATCACATATTCAATTATAATGTTAATAAAAAGTAACCCACATGCCTATATTTTCACACTTTGTTATATAATGATATTATCACGTATTTCTATAAATGTCAATATTATTTGTTAAATAACTTTATTCTTATAGAATCAAAAAATTAATAGAATGACATTATTTCATATCATACGAAGCCGCTTCCGAATCGTCGCTTGGCACACAAGAAAGCCGCAGTAGAGGAGAAATTTAGAAGGAATCGTCTATTTTTCCAAAAAAGCACTTGCCACACGGAGAAATCTATTATAGAATAATAGGGTATGTGTTAATACTATCACGAAAAACAAAAAAATGAAACAAGAAAAAATACAGGAGTTGACGCAACTATGAACATTCTCGTTATCAACGCAGGCAGCTCGTCTCTGAAGTACCAGCTCATGAACCCCGAAACGGGTGAGGTCTTTGCAAAGGGTCTTTGCGAGCGCATCTACATTGACGGCAGACTGACCCACAAGGTCCCCGCGAAGGACATCAAGGTCGAGCGCGACATTCCGATGCCCACCCATTCCGAGGCGAT
>JBJDYD010000060.1:0-2690 GCA_051867015.1 Faecousia sp.
AGACGCCGCAAGGCTTTGACGGGTGTTTGAACGGTTTTTACTGTCAAAAACCCGCCACACGGAAAATGTAGTTTCCGTCATTGTATTTTTCGTAAGAACCTGTTATAATGTAACCGAATACAGAAACAGAGGTGAATCGGATGAAATCAATCCGTGATGTTTACAAGATCGGCAAGGGACCGTCCAGCTCGCATACCATCGGTCCCGAGCGCGCCGCAAAGCTGTTTTTGCAGCGTTATCCCGACGCCGACCGCTACCGCGTCACGTTGTACGGCTCCCTTTGCAAAACCGGACGCGGACACGGCACGGATCGGGTGCTTTTGGAGGTGCTGGGTAAGGAGCGGACGGAGATCATCTTCTGCGATTATACAACCGAGCAGCTCCCCCACCCGAACACAATGGATTTCTTCGCCTATCGGGGCGAGGAGCAGGTTGGCTTCCTGCGCGTGCTCTCCGTCGGCGGCGGCGATATCGTCGTGGACGGAGAGCCGCAGTCCGAAGCGGAGGAGGTCTATCCCGAAAACTCCTTCGCGGAGATTCAGCAGTTTTGCGCGTGGCGCTATATCTCCCTGAGTGAGTATGTCGAGTTGAACGAGGGACCCGAGATTTGGGACTTCCTCGCGGAAATTTGGCGGGCGATGAAGCGTTCGGTTGCCGTAGGTCTGCATACGGAGGGTGTTCTCCCCGGCGGACTGAATGTCATGCGCAAGGCGCGGCATCTGTTCATGCAGGAGAAGGAGAACGAGCTGCCGCAGGTGCGCGAGCTGCGCATCGTCTGCTCCTATGCCTTTGCTGTCTCCGAGGAAAACGCCGGCAACGGCACCATCGTTACCGCCCCAACCTGCGGCAGTGCAGGCGTCTTGCCGGCAGTCCTTCTGTATATGCAGGAGCGGCACGATATCCCCGATGAAAAGGTATTGCAGGCGCTTGCCGTGGCGGGTCTGTTCGGCAGCCTCGTCAAGCGCAACGCGTCCATCTCCGGCGCGGAGTGCGGCTGTCAGGCGGAGATCGGCACCGCCTGCTCCATGGCAGCTGCCGCCCTCTGCACCCTCATGGACAAGTCCATCGCCGAGACGGAATACGCCGCCGAGGTCGCCATGGAGCATCAGCTCGGTCTGACCTGCGACCCCATCTGCGGACTCGTGCAGATCCCCTGCATCGAGCGCAACGCCGTCGCCGCCAAGCGCGCCATGGACGCGTTCAACCTCTCCTCCTTCCTCTGCGGCTCGAGAAATATCAGCTTCGACATGGTCGTGCGCACCATGAAGGAGACAGGTCAGCACATCAACGCCAGCTACCGCGAAACCTCCGAGGGCGGTCTTGCCAAGCTCTACAACCGCCGTATGACATAAGAAAAGGAAGGTACATCATATGAAATTAGGTATCGTCGGGCTGCCGAATGTCGGCAAGTCAACATTGTTTAACGCCATTACCAACGCGGGCATTCCCGCGGACAATTATGCGTTCTGCACCATCGAGCCGAATGTCGGCGTTGTTGCTGTGCCGGACGAGCGGCTGGAGTGGCTGCGGGATCTGCACAACCCGAAGAAATTCACCCCCGCCGTGATTGAATTCGTCGATATCGCGGGACTGGTCAAGGGTGCGTCAAAGGGCGAGGGCTTGGGCAACAAGTTCCTCTCCAACATCCGCACGACCGACGCGATCATCCATGTGGTGCGCTGCTTTGACGACACCAACGTCACCCATGTGGAGGGCGGCACCGATCCCCTGCGCGACATTGACATCATCAATTTGGAGCTGATCTTCTCGGATGTCGAAATGTGCGAACGCCGTTTGGACAAGGCGCAGAAGGCGGCAAAGGGCGGCGACAAGCGCTTTTTGCACGAGATCGAGGTATTTCAGGGACTGCTTTCCCACCTGAACGAGGGCAAGCTCGCCCGCACCTATGAATGCTCGGAGGACGACCGCGCCCTGATCGCAACGAGCGACCTTCTGACGCTCAAGCGTACGATCTACGCCGCCAACATCTCCGAGGCGGATGTGGAAGCGCTCGAACAGAATCCCAATTATCAGCAGGTCAAGCGGCTTGCGGACGCTGAAGGCTCACTGGTTCTACCGATCTGCGCAAAACTCGAGGCGGACATTGCGGAGCTGGACGACCCGGAGGAAAAGGCAATGTTCATGGAGGAGCTGGGGCTGAAGGAGTCCGGCTTAGACCGTCTCATCAAGGCGAGCTATGACCTGCTCGGTCTGATCTCCTTCCTCACCGCAGGCAGCGACGAATGCCGCGCGTGGACGATCCGCAAGGGCACCAAAGCCCCGCAGGCGGCAGGCAAGATCCACAGCGACTTTGAACGCGGCTTCATCCGCGCGGAGGTCATCGCCTTTGAGGACATGAAGGCTTGCGGCACGATGGCAGCGGCGAAGGCAAAGGGCTTGGTTCGCAGCGAGGGCAAGGAATACGTCATGAAGGACGGCGACATCGTCAACTTCCTGTTCAATGTCTGATTGCCATAACATTCCTCCCTGTCATTGCGAGGGCGCTTGCGCCCGTAGCAATCTCAGTATTGACTAAGAGCTAAGGGCTAAGAGTGAATGACTGTGGTGTGCTTCGCACGGATTTTGGATTCGTGCGGCTGATAGCCGCCCCTACGAGAAGAATTAGAGGCTGCGCCGTAGTAGCCTGTAACGCTTAAAACTGTAGGTAGCCCGTAGGGCACGACGACTCG
>JBJDYD010000061.1:0-12061 GCA_051867015.1 Faecousia sp.
AGAGTGCTCTGAAGCGCTTCAAGAGAAGCTGCCAGAAGGACGGCGTTATCGCCGAGGTCAAGAAGAGAGAGCATTATGTCAGCCCGAGTCTCAAGCGGAAGCAGAAGTCCGAAGCTGCTCGTAAAAACAAGAGAAGAGGCTATTGATTCCCCATTTTCTTGCAATCAAGGCTCCTTGCGAAAGCAGGGAGCTTTTTCTTGCTTTTTTCGATGTGGTGCTGTAGAATGTATTACGAAAAGAGTTTTTCGGAGGCGATTTCCATGAAAGCATTGACAGAGCGCCTGATTGCGGCGCTGGAAAACGGAGAGCGGGCTGTACTTTGCACGATTCTCGCAAGCTCCGGCTCGTCCCCGCGCGGTGCAGGCGCGAGAATGGCGGTCTTTGCGGACGGCTCCACCCTCGGCACGGTCGGCGGCGGCAAGGTTGAGCTGCTTGCCGCGCAGGAGGCTTTGGAGGTGTTGCAGGGCGCGAAGACACGCGTGCGGGCTTTTTGCCTTGCGCCTGAGCAGGTGGCATCCATCGGCATGATCTGCGGCGGAAATGTGACAATCTACTATCAGCTTTTAACCGCGCAGGAGCTGCCCAAGCTTCATAAGATGCTGGCTGCGCTGAATACTGACGCAAACAGTTGGCTGTATCTGAAAATTACGGACGGTGCGGTCGAGGAGTTTGAAATTTTGGGAGAAGAGGCGGCAAAGGAGAAGCCGGACCTCTTTACGAATCGCGCCGTGCTGCAAAATGGCGAACCGCTGATCTATGCCGAGCCGCTGGTGCGTGCGGGGCGCGTGTATGTGTTCGGCGGCGGGCATGTTGGGCAGGCACTGGTTCCGGTGCTTGCAAGCGTGGGCTTCCGCGTCACACTTTACGATAACCGTCCGGAGCTGGCGGACAAGGCGCATTTTCCACAGGCGGAGGAAATTGTCTGCGGTCCGTATGACGCTATCACGGTGACGCCGACAGAGAATGACTATGTTGTCATCATGACGCCGGGACATCAGGGTGATTTTGCCTTGCTTTCGCAGGTGCTCCGCAGAAAAACGCGCTATGTCGGCTGCATCGGAAGCCGTCATAAGATCGCGCGGACGCAGCAGCTTTTGCGTGAGGCTGGGATTACGGAGGAGGCAATCGCCTCGGTGCATTCGCCCATCGGTCTGCCGATCTTGGCGGAGACGCCCGCCGAGATCGCCGTCAGTATTGCGGCAGAAATGATCCAATGCCGTGCGGAAAGCCGATGATGCAGATTTGGAACGCGGACGCTGTCGCCTTTATGCGCGACGCGATCACGTATTGCCATTATGCCGAGCGGCTGGCTGCGGTTCTGCTGAAGCATCTCCCTGCGGACGGTCATATCTGTGACGCGGGCTGCGGCATCGGCGCACTTTCCACCGTACTGGCGCAGTCCTGCCGTGAGGTCACCGCCGTTGATATTTCGCAGGCCGCGATTGACACGCTCAAACAGAACTCGTCTGAGGAAAATCTGCACGCGATCTGCGCCGACATTTTTACCATGCAGCCCAAAACGCCCTATGACGCGATGGTGTTCTGCTACTTCGGCAGGACGGATGAGATACTCCGCATCGCCAAACGGCAGTGCGCGGGACGCGTTCTGCTGGTCAAGCGTGATTGTGCAGCGCACCGCTTCTCCATGGGGCATGTCGAACAGCCGCTGCATCGCCGCGATATGACGCGGGAGCTCCTGCTGGCGGAGCATATTCCGTTTTCTTCGGAATGCATTTCTCTTGAGCTGGGGCAGCCGTTCCGCTCAATGGATGATGCGCTTGCATTTTTCCGCCTCTACAATACAAGCGATATCCCCGTTACGGAAGAGGCTGTTCTGCCAAGGCTTCGCAAAACGCAGGACGCGGAGTTTCCGTATTATCTGCCGGAGCTGCGGCAAATGGAGCTGTTCGTGTTTCAGACGCAGGATATTCCGCCTGCCTATGCCTTATGACGCAAAAATTCCAAAGCCTGCTGCGCTGCGACGGCGCCGTCGGAAACCGCTGTGACAATCTGCCGCAGCGGCTTTTTTCGCACATCGCCTGCGGCAAAAACGCCTGCAATCGCTGTTTTCGTGTCCTCCGAGACGAGCAGATAGCCACGCTCGTCAGTGCAGAGACTGCCGCGGAATAATTCGCTTTCCGGCTTTCGCCCGATTGCGACAAACAGCCCGTCAACAGTAAGCTCTTCGCGCTGCCCGTTCGTTTCCGTTACGATGCTTTGCAGCTTTTCCTTGCCTAAAAGCGCTTGCACCGCGCAGTTCGGATGAAAGATCACAGGGGAGCGGAGCAGCCGCTTTTGCAGCGCGTCCTCTGCGCGCAGCTCGCTTCTGCGATGCAGCAGATGCACCTGCGCGCCAAGATCGGAAAGGTAGAGTGCTTCCGAGACCGCAGAGTTGCCCCCGCCGACCACCGCAACGCGCTTTCCCCGAAAGAAGCGACCGTCACAGGTGGCGCAGTAGCTGAGCCCGTGCCCGACATATTGCGCCTCATTCGGCAGCCCAAGCCGCATCGGCGCGGCGCCTGTGGCAAGAATCACACAGGGGGCTTCGTAGCATTCTTTCCCACTGCGAAGCACCTTTGGCTGCGCCGTCAAGTTTGCGGTGACGATCTCCGTAAATAGAAAGCTTGCGCCGAAATCCTCCGCCTGCTTCTGCATCGCAAGGGAAAGCGCGATCCCGTCCTGTTGCGCGGCGGGGTAGTTTTCGATCTTCTCCGCGAGCGCCATCTGCCCGCCGACAAGCGCCTTTTCCAGCACGGCAACGGAAAGCCCTACCCGCGCGCAATAAAGCGCCGCCGCCATCCCGGCAGGTCCCCCGCCGAGAATGAGTACATCCCACATCCCGTATCACCTCCCATTCAGTATGCCCAAAATGTGCAATATCACTCAAAGGTGAATCATGTTGAAGCAAGTGAGTTACTGAAGTTTTTACTCTTTTTCTTGCTTGCGGCAATGTTTGCCGGATTAGTTGCCGGATGCAGTCAACCTTGTTCGGTACGCTTTCCGGGTTCTTGAACACGCCGGCGTCTGACTTTTCCATCAAAACTATTCCATATCTTCGGACTTTTTTCTTTTGCCATTTGTCAATGGTTTTTTGACTACACATTCCGTTTCGGCTTCCCTTGATGCTGTTCGGTTTCTCCTGCTTCTGCTGTTCGGTTTCTCCTGCTTCTCTGTTGACTTTCAGTTCCTTCCGTGGTAGAATGTAAGCAAGAGTTTGGCAGCTTTCCCGGTAACAGCGGGAACGCGGTCAACTCAGGATGGGTGGAATTGCCGCTTCTCGCTGGGTAGGGGGGCGGCTATTTCTTTTTGTTGATGTGTGTGGCGTTGTTGCGGCGTGGCGAAAGATCACCGGCATTCTGCGCGGCAAGGGCGTGAAGCAGACCGATGCTGCGACGGCGGCTTTGGTGCAGCGCGTGCAGGAGCAGTTCGGCACGGACATCGAGACTGCCGAGAACGCGGTCAGGCAGATGCAGAAAGCGTTGTCTGCGGCGATGAAGGCGGAGACACAAAATAAAAACGCCGCCGAGACAGGCGACGCAAAATCCAGTAAAAAGAATAATACCAAGAGATCAATCAATCCTCCATTGGCTAGGAGCCCCGGAACACCGGGGAGCTATAACCGGACAATTAAGTCTAAGGGAGCCGTCGTTGATCTTCTTGGTATCGACATCAATGTAGCACAGCTTGCCGATTCTGTCAAGAAGGCAATTTCTGTTTTTTCAGAAATTGTTGAGGCAATAGATAGCGGAATGCCTGCATTAGGGGCAAAGAAAAAACTCAGCGCACATAACATTGAGGGCATACTTGTTCGTGAAGGTGTACTTTCACGCAGCTCCGACAGCGGACACAGCGCCTATTGGACAGATGGAAATCATACGTTGCGGCTTTCGGATCACTCTGCACGGGCTGACAATTTTACTACGGACGGAGAGAATTTAAGCGTTGTTCTTCTGAAAACAAACAAAATAAACGATTTCGTTGGAAATGATAATGCGGATGTAATTGAAGTGCAGTTCAAGAAGGATTACCTTGACAGGAATCCGGATGTATTCAAGAATCTTGTAAAAGATATTGCACGATTTGTTGTTACCGGAGAGTATCATGATACTGCAGGAGCAAAGCGGTATAACATTTCAGGGAGCGAAGAATTCAGAACGCGCATGAGTAAGCGGCTTGCAGAGGACGAGGAAGCAAGAGGCGGCATGCGTTCCAAGAAGGACGAGCATAACAGTGCCGTTCAAACACAAGATGATTCAGACATTCGCTATTCCAAGAAGGACAAACCAGCCGTTTCCGCTTACACGGAGCGCTACGGCACGGAGATCGAGACGCAGGCGCAGGAGGACAGGGCGAAGGCGCGGAGCGAGGCGCGGGCGCAGGAGCAGATGCGGCTGAATCAGGCGGGTGAGGCGGTCGAACAGTCGCAGTCTCGGCTTACGGAGATGATCGAAGAAGCCGACAGCAAGGCGGAGCAGGCGAGACAGAGAGCGATGTTCACACCTCCGAAAAAGACTGATCGGAGCATAATAATCTGCGCAGAGGGTGGCATATTCCTCCGCGCTTTGCGCTGTTGTCTGTACTTGTGTGGTTATAAACAAACTTGAAAGTTGTTAATTGCGTACAATTGTGGTACATTTGAGAATTGCTATTTCTGAAAAAGTTTGAAATACAAAGAAAAAAGGCTTAAAACGAACTGTTTTAAGCCTTAAAAGTGGTGGAGACTAATGGACTCGAACCATCGACCTCCTGCGTGTGAAGCAGGCGCTCTAACCAGCTGAGCTAAGCCTCCGTATTTTGCGCTGCGGAACTTACGGCGTTTATTATAGCACAATTTTGAAAAAAAGCAAGCGAAATTTTTCATATTCCTTCTTTTTTATCAGAAATAAAAATGGATTTCGTCAGAGCTTAGCGTCGAACGGTCGGCTGCGTAGAATGATTCTCTTGCTATCCTCTGATTTTGGCGCTTTTTCTGTTTGCTGTGTAAAAATGGGTTGAATTCTTGGAAGGACCATAGTATAATAGCGGCAGATAAATAATATGCAAAATAGGATTCCATGCGTCAAGTGTTCGGTGGATGGGGAGTTGCCGCGGAAACGAAAAGCTCGTCTTACGATATGGAATTCGCACCCGTTGCAACACACAGATGAATGACATCTCGATTGTGAAGGGATATACTATTATTTATCCCGGCTTTTTTCACAACGGGGTGTTTTTTTGTTTGCCAAAATGCTTACATCCCAAAACGATTTTAAGGTGGTATGGGACATGATGGATCATGAAAAAATCAAACAGGGCGTTCGGTTGATGTTAGAGGGAATCGGCGAGGACGTCGAGCGGGAAGGACTGCTGGAAACGCCGGAGCGTATTGCGCGGATGTGTGAGCAGATTTACGGCGGGCTTTATGAGGATCCTGCAACGCATTTGAACAAGCAATTTCAGGCAGTCAACAATAATATCGTTTTGGAAAAGGACATCACCTTTTATTCCGTATGCGAGCATCATCTGCTTCCGTTTTACGGCAAGGCGCATGTGGCGTATATTCCGGACGGACGCGTTGCCGGCTTGAGTAAGCTTGCGCGCACCGTGGAGGTATTTGCCAGACGTCCGCAGATTCAGGAGAATATGACGGCGCAGATCGCGGACGCATTGGAGAAATATCTGAAGCCTAAGGGGGTCATGGTGATGCTTGAAGCGGAGCATATGTGCATGACCATGCGTGGCGTGCAGAAGCCGGGAAGCAAGACGGTGACCACGATTGTGCGGGGCGTGTTCGCGGAGGACTATTCTTTGCAGCAGACCTTTTTGCAGATGGTGCATTGCTGATTCTTATATCATGGATCATTTGACAAGAGATATGGAGCGCGTTCACCGCATACAGAGGCACACGCTGTTTCAGACATTGTGGAAAAACCTGCAAGAAGCGGAGGAAAACCGTGCTTTTTGCCGCCACACGATGGAGCATTTTTTGGACGTGGCGAGGCTGATGTATATCTACGCCTTGGAGGACGGCGCAATGCTCCGAAAAGATGTGATCTACGCTGCTGCGCTGCTGCATGACATCGGCAGGTATGAGCAGCTCGTCAGCGGAACGCCCCACGACCTTGCGGGCGCGCAGCTGGCGGGAGAGATCATGGAGGATTGCGGCTTCACTTCTGAAGAAATACAGTCCGTGCAAGGCGCGATCTCAGAGCATAGAAAACGAGACGGTGCGCCGGGGAGGAAAACCCTGAACGCCTATCTTTACCGTGCGGATAAACAATCCCGACCCTGTTTTGTGTGCCCGATGCGGGAGGCGTGCAACTGGCCGGAGGAAACGAAAAATATTTGGATTGAATACTGACGAACATCACAGGAGACGGCTATGAAAATCGGAAACAGAGAATTTGATGTAAAACACAAAACCTATATTATGGGAATCCTCAATGTAACGCCGGATTCCTTTTCGGACGGAGGAAGGTATCACCAAATGGATGCCGCGCTGCGCCATGCGGAGGAGATGATTCGGGACGGCGCGGATATTGTGGATATCGGCGGGGAATCCACCCGTCCCGGACACACGGTGATCTCGGACGAAGAGGAAATCGCCCGCGTGGTTCCTGTGATCGAGGCGGTCAAAGCGCGTTTTGATGTGCCTGTTTCCGTCGATACCTACAAGAGTAAGGTCGCGGAGGCGGCGCTGCAGGCGGGCGCGGATCTGGTGAACGATATTTGGGGCTTTCGTCATGACAATAGGGTAGCGGAGCTGACCGCGCAATACGGCGCTGCCTGCTGCCTGATGCATAACCGCAGGGAACCGGTCTATCAGAATTTCATGGAAGATATGGTGAAAGACATGGAAATCTGCGTCCGGATCGCAAGAGATGCGGGCGTTGCGGATGACAAGATCATTTTGGATCCGGGCGTCGGCTTCGGAAAAACCTATGAGATGAATCTGAGCGCGATCCACCATGTGGACATGCTGCACACCCTCGGATTCCCGATCCTTCTCGGAACCTCCCGAAAATCCGTGATCGGTCTGACGCTGAACCTTCCGACGGATCAGCGGGTCGAAGGAACGCTTGCGACGACGGTGATCGGCGTGATGAAGGGCTGCGCCTTTGTCCGCGTGCATGATGTGAAGGAAAACAAACGGGTCATTCAGATGACTGAGGCGATTTTGGGCGGGTAAAGAATAAGATGGATAAGATTACCATACACCATTTGGAAGTGTTTGCGAAGCATGGCGTTTATCCGGAGGAGAATGCGCTCGGGCAAAAATTTGTGATCTCCGCCGTTCTGCATACCCATACCAGAAAGGCAGGACTGTCGGATGAGCTTGCTTTTTCGATTGATTACGGGAGAGTAAGCCATTTTATGCAAGCGTTTGTCACAGAGCATACATGGAAGCTGCTGGAAAGCGTCGCAGAGCAGCTTGCCTGTGCCTTGCTGCTGGAATTCCCGCTGATCGAGCAGGTGGAAGTGAAGCTTGAAAAGCCGTGGGCGCCCATCGGTCTTCCCTTGGAGACGGTTTCTGTGGAGATCACGCGCGGCTGGCATACGGCGTATATCGCCCTCGGCTCCAATATGGGGGACAAAAAAGGCTATCTCGACATGGCGGTAAGGCGCTTGCAGGAACGGAAGGACTGTCAGGTGAAGCAGGTTTCCGACTATTTGGTGACCGCGCCCTACGGCGGCGTGGAGCAGGATGATTTTCTCAACGGCGCACTGGAGCTGCGTACCATGCTGGATCCGGAGGAGCTGCTGGAGGTGCTTCACGGCATTGAGCAGGAGGCGAACCGCGTCAGGGAGATCCGTTGGGGCCCGCGAACCTTGGATCTGGACATTCTTATGTATGACGATTTGGTTGTAGACACGCCGACGCTGCATATTCCCCATGCAGAAATGCATCTGCGGGATTTTGTGCTCATTCCTCTGTCACAAATCGCGCCGTGGAAGCGGCACCCCCTTACCGGACAAACAGTGGAAGAGCTGCGGAAGCATATTGACCCCCTGAAGTGAGCCTTCCGGTTTAACAGAGACAAGCCGCCAAAGGAGCAAGGATAGACAGAACCCCTTCCTCCGAGATGGGGAAAGTGGTTTTCGATATAAAGAAGGTGTTATGAGACTGTTCCGCGATATGATACAAAATAAGTGAGAACGCCTTGACAAATAGAATAACCTAATGTACAATCCATATATAGGCTTTGTTTGCTTCACTCGGCAAGGTCACTACATATTTATGAATTGTAGAAAAGGAGAAGCTGCGAATGGAAAGCTATGTGGGAAAGGTGTGCCCATTCTGCAAAACGGTGCTGAAAGAGGAGGACGCTGTTGTTGTGTGTCCCTCCTGCGGCATTGTGCATCACGAAAGCTGCTGGAGAGAAAACGGAGGGTGTACGACCTACGGGTGTAAGGAGCAGCAATCTGCCGCGCAGCCCCCTCGTCCGACGGCGGTGTGCGCCACCTGCGGCAATACACTGGAAGAAGGGCAGGATTATTGCCCCAAATGCGGAACGCCCAGAGTCAGAAAGCAGACGAATTACTGCGCGAATTGCGGCGCAGAGCTGCAGGACGGGCAGGGATTCTGCCACAGATGCGGTCAAAAGGCAGGAATTGCCGTTGACGCTGCAGCGGTCTCCGCGATCAACCGGTATAACGCGGGCGTCCCAAATACCAACAGCAAAAAGAAAATGCTGCCCCTGATCATCGGCATCGCAGCTGCCGCAGTTGTTATCCTTGCCATTGTTTTGATCGTTTCTCTCGGCGGGAGCAAGGGTCCTGATTTTGAAAAGCTTTTTGATGAGTATTGTAATCCCGTTTGGGCGAAGGTCGGCTCCGACGGCAGTTATCTGAGCATTGACACAAATCCTTATGACGAGGATGATAACGGCTTGGCGTATCCCTCCGCCTATTATGCCGTTGAGGACGTGAATGCCGCATTGGGTTTGCCGGATTCTCTGTTCAGTGAAATGGGCGAGACGACAGGAGCTGACGGTAAGCAGACAGAGACCTTTGAGGAGCTTGGAATCACCGTTTCGTGGAAATATCACCCGGATAAGGGACTTGAGGTCACCTATAAAAAGACAAACAAGTAACCCGCTGCGTCACCCGCGGAATGTGCGATGGAGACGAATCTTGATGATGCGGTACGGATGATCCGAAAGCTCGCCTTACGCTTCACAGGTGAAAAAAGCACCGCGATAAAGGAAACAGCCAATATAAGCCGAGGAGCTCCCCCGGTTTTACAAAAGTCTTTATAACAGCATCGGAGTCAGGCACTGTACCTGGCTCCGATGCTGTTTCGATATTCGCGGCAAATTTTGATGCTCTGATATAGGTTTCCTTCGCTTTTGCGGCACCGAGGAAGTGCCGGACTCGGGCGGAAATGCTTTGCTGCTTGCCTGCGCGCCATCGCGCCTTGTACAGGGAAGCGTATCAGGAAAGCTCTGTCATGTTTGTGTATAGGCGGTAATACTGTCCCTTTTGCTGCAAAAGGTCTGCATGGCTGCCGCGCTCGATGACCTTGCCGTTTTCCAACACGAGAATGGCGTCGGCGTTTCGGACGGTGGACAGACGGTGCGCAATCACAAACACCGTGCGGCCGCGCATCAGACCGTCTAAGCCGCGTTCGATCAGCTTTTCCGTGCGCGTATCGACGGAGGAGGTCGCTTCATCCAAAATGAGCACGGGGGCTTCGGAGACGGCAGCGCGGGCGATGGCAATCAATTGCCGTTGCCCTTGGCTCAGATTTGCGCCGTCGGAATGCAGCACCGTCTCATAGCCATCGGGCAGATGGGAAATAAAGTAGTGCGCGTTGGCGATCTTCGCCGCACGGATGCAATCCTCGTCTGTCGCATCCAATTTGCCGTAACGGATGTTTTCCATGACCGTGCCGGTAAACAGATGGGTATCCTGCAAAACAATACCGAGGGAGCGGCGCAGATCATTCTTCTGAATCTCACGGACATCAATGCCGTCATAGGTGATCTGTCCGCCCTGAATATCGTAGAATCGGTTGATGAGGTTGGTGATTGTGGTTTTGCCCGCGCCAGTGGAGCCGACAAAGGCGATTTTTTGCCCCGGCTTTGCGTAAAGCGACAGGTTTTGCAGGACGGGCTTACCTTCAATATAGGAAAAATCGACATTATGGAAGCGGACGTCGCCCTGCAAAGGAACCGTTGTTCCGTCTGCGCGCACCCAGTCGTATTCTCTGCCGCGCTGCTCTAAACGGACGCTGCCCTCGTCAAGCTCATCTGGCATATCCAGCACCTCAAAGATGCGCTCTCCGCCGGCAAGGGCGAGCATGATGGAATTGAATTGCTCGGAGATTTGGCTGACGCGCTCGGCAAAATTGCGGATATATTGCAGGAAGGTGATGAGGATGCCGCCCGTGCCCTCGCCCGTAAGCCATACGACTCCGATGGCGCAGGTGAGGGCGTAGAAAATATGCGAGAGGTTGTTTAAAATGGGGCCGACCATGGAGGTGACGGTGGTTGCCGTCGTTGCCGAGGAATACAACGCCTCGTTGATGACGGCAAAGTCCCGCATGACCTCCGCTTCGTGCGTAAAGACCTTGATATCGCGCTGCCCGGCGATCATCTCCTCGATATAGCCGTTGACTTCCGCAGCATTTTTCTGCTGCGCTCGGTAGCTGCGGGCGCTGATCTTTGTCGTGACGCGCACAATAACGGCAATAATCGCGCCGAGAACGACCATAATGGCAAAGAGCTTCATGCTTAACACAAGCATCATGGCAATCGTACCGACCAGAGAGATCACGGAGATCAGCAGCTGCGTGATGCTGTGCTGTAAAAGCTCGTTGGTTGCTTCAATGTCGTTCGTGAAATAGCTCATGAGGCTGCCATTAGTATTTTCATCAAAATAGCTGATGGGAAGCCGCTGCATTTTCGCAAAAAGCTCCGTGCGCAGCTCGCGCATGATGACCGTGCTGCATTCCAGCATCAGACGGTTCAGCAGATAATTTGTCACCGCGCTCAACAGGTAAAGTCCAGCCAGACCAAGCAATAGGGCAAGGTACTTTGCCTGTGTCTCACTCGGCGTAAGACCGCTGCCCTCCAACAGATTGACCAGAGGCCGCATGCAATAAGAGGCAGCAACCGTTGCGACGGAATAGACAAGGATGGAAAGAACCGCGCAGATCAAAATGGGGCGGCAGTGCTTAAAATAACGGAACAGACGCAGGAGCGTGCGGAACGGCGTGCGTGCCTTGCGGTAATTCCGCAGTTCAACTTTAGCCATGTGCGGCCGCCTCCTCTCGCATTTGGCTTTGATAGACATCGCGATAGATATGGCTGCGCGACATTAGCTCCTCATGCGTTCCGATATCCGAAAGCTTTCCCTCGTCCAAAACAAGGATGCGGTCGCACGCCATGATAGAGGCGATGCGCTGCGCGATGATGATCTTTGTTGTGCCCGGCAGAGCGGTGCGCAGCGCGCTGCGGATGTGCTCGTCGGTCGTCATGTCTACGGCGCTGGTGGAATCGTCAAGAATCAGAATTTTCGGATGCTTTATGACGGCGCGGGCGATGCGCAGACGCTGCTTTTGACCGCCGGATAGGTTGGCGGCATTTTGCTCGAGCATTGTTTCATAGCCGTCGGCAAAACGATCGATAAATTCATCCGCGCAGGCGATGGCGCACGCCTCCTGCATTTCCGCAAGGGTTGCGTCGGGCTTGCCCCAACGGAGATTATCGGCAATTGTGCCGGAAAAGAGCGTGCCGTTTTGCAGCACCATCGACACGCCGTCACGCAGCGATTGGAGGGTATAGTCCTTGACATCGCGCCCGCCTACGCGCACAGTTCCGGAAAGCGTGTCATAAAAGCGCGGGATCAGGTTGACAAATGTGGATTTTCCCTCGCCCGTGCCGCCGATGACCCCGAGCGTCTCACCGCTGCGAATATGGACGGTGATGTGATTAAGGGTGGGCTTGTCCGCATTTTTGGTATAGCTGAAGCAGACATCCTCAAAATCGACGCTGCCGTCCTTTAGCGGCTCGTCGCAGGGACCGTCGGCAATATCCTGCGATTCGTCGAAGACCTCGTTGATTCGCACAAGAGAAGC
>JBJDYD010000062.1:0-11934 GCA_051867015.1 Faecousia sp.
CCGAGTCGTCGTGCCCTACGAGCTACCTACAGTTTTAAGCGTTACAAGCTACTACAGCCGCAGTTTCGGCTCGTGCGCACAAACCTTTATTGCGGCGGAAGAAAAATGCCGAAACGCGGCGCGGCAAACGAGAAAACGACCAAAAACGCGCCATATAAGATAACAAGCATCGCCAGCACACCCGCCGCACGCACGGCAGTCTCCTTGCGGTAAAACACATAGGCAAGCGCGAAGCCGCCTGCCATCGTAACAACATACAGCCCGATATCCGCAAACAGTCCCTCCACCCCAAAGCCGCAGACGAGCAGATAATATACACCCACCAGAAACAGCGGCATGGCAAGCACCGCGATTAGGAAACCGCTCCAAAGACGCTGCCGCTCCATGGTACATTTCGAGAGCAGATATGCCGCCAGCAGCGTTGGATAATACAGCAGCTTCAAATGCTCCCAAACGCTCTCATTGACCGGCGCGATCAATGCCGTCAGCGGATTTGGCAGCGCCGTATAGAGAAAATGCAGCGCACTGCCGCCGATGATCGCGCCCAAACATGCAAACAGAAAACATCGCTTCTCATGCTTCATAAAAATCCCCCCTCGAAAGCATACGCCTCCGAGGGGGGTAAAACTTGCCGAAGCTTTGGTTCACTCACTTGCGAGCGAAAAGTTTTTGCCCATCCAACAGCTTCCTGCACAAGATTGCAATCTCCGCTTTATTCGCCAAGCTCCATCTCCGCAATGACTGCCGCGCAGCGCGGGCAAAGTCCTTCGTCGTTCGCCTTGGTCGAGTGCATCCAGCAGCGCGGGCATTTGACGCCCTCGGCATTGCGAACCTCGATCAGCATGCCGGAGAAGTTCTCTCCATGGGCGCAGACGCTCTCTTCCTGCGGCTTCTCGCTCTCGAGCAGCACGTCCGAGACGATGAACAGCTCCGCAAGATTCATCTCTCTGACCGTTTCGAGGCAGGTCTTTGCCGCCTCGTCCGTGGGATACAGGGCGACATGGGCTTCGAGCGCCTTGCCGATGCGCTTGTCGGCGCGGGCGGTCTCCAAAACGCCGTTGACGTCGCTGCGCAGGGCGATGAGGGTGTCCCACTTCGCCATCTCCGCTTCGCTGAGCGCATATGCGTCATAGGGCTTTGCCATCTCATTGAGGACAATGTTGCGCGTGTCGTCGCCGTCGCGGTGCGGCATCGCCTGCCAGATCTCGTCGCAGGTGAAGGGCAGGATGGGCGCGAACATCTTCGCCATCGCGTCCACGATCAGGAACAACGCAGTCTGGGCGCTGCGGCGCTTCAGCCCGTCCTTTGCCTCGCAGTAGAGACGGTCTTTGAGGATATCCAGATAGAAATTCGACAGCTCCACCACGCAGAAATCGTTGATCGCGTGGGTCAGAACATGGAATTCATAGTTGTCGTAAGCTTCAAAACCGGTGCGGATCAAGCCGTTCAGCTTGGTCATCGCCCAGCGGTCAAGCTCGAGCATTTCCTCCGGCTTGACAAGATGATTCGCGTCGAAGCCGTCAAGGTTGCCGAGGCAGTAGCGGGCGGTGTTGCGGAATTTCAGATAGTTCTGCGAGAGCTGCTTAAAGATCTCCTTCGAGCAGCGCACGTCCGCGCGGTAGTCCGCCGACGCCGCCCACAGGCGCACGATGTCCGCGCCGAAATCGCGGATGAGGTCGGCGGGATCGACGCCGTTGCCGAGGGACTTATGCATCGCCTTGCCCTCGCCGTCCACCGTCCAGCCGTGGGTGAGGCACTTGGTAAAGGGTGCGCCCTGCCCGAGTGCGCCGACGCTCGTGAGCAGGCTCGACTGGAACCAGCCGCGGTATTGGTCCGCGCCCTCGAGGTACATTGTCGCGGGCCACAGGTCGGGATGGTCGCGGCGCAGGGAGGCGATGTGGGTCGAACCGGAGTCGAACCAGCCGTCGAGGGTGTCCGTCTCCTTGTCGAAGGCTTTTCCGCCGCAATGCGGGCAGGAAAGCCCCTCGGGCACAAGCTCCATCGCGTCCTTGGCGAACCAGATGTTCGAGCCGTTCTCGTCGAAGAGCTTGGAGATATGGTCAATCGTCTCGGGCGTGCAGACGGGCTTGCCGCAGTCCTTGCAGTAGAACACGGGGATCGGCAGACCCCAGCGGCGCTGACGAGAGATGCACCAGTCGGCGCGGTCGCGAATCATGGCAACCATGCGGTCCTTGCCCCATGCAGGCAGCCATTGGACGTTTTCGCACGCGGCGACCGCCTCATCCTTGAAGGACTCGACCGAGCAGAACCACTGCGGCGTGGCGCGGAAGATGATCGGGCTCTTGCAGCGCCAGCAGTGCGGATAGCTGTGGGTGAAGACCTCGGAGGCGAACAGCGCGCCCGATTCCTTCAAATCGGTGACGATCTGCTCGTTGGAGACATCATAGCGCATGCCCGCGTACTTACCCGCGTCTGCGGTCTGATAGCCTCTGTCGTCCACCGGTACGATGAGGTCGATCTTGTAGCGGCGGCAGGTCTGATAGTCGTCCGCGCCGAAGCCGGGGGCGGTGTGGACGCAGCCCGTGCCGGAGTCCATTGTGACATAGTCCGCGCAAACAAGCAGAGAATCGCGCTCCAAGAAGGGGTGCTGCGCGGTCATATACTCGAAGAATTTGCCCTCGTGACGCTCTAAAACTTCATATTCCCCGATGCCGCCCGCTTTCATCGTCTTTTCCAGCAGCGCTTCCGCGACGATATAGCGTTCGCCGTTTTTCGCGTCCACGAGGACGTAGCTCTCGTTGGCGTTCAACGCAATGGCGAGGTTGCCGGGCAGCGTCCACGGCGTGGTCGTCCAGATGACAACGTAGGTGTTTTCGGCGTTCATTTTGCCCTGCGTGTCCTTGAGGGCGAACTTGACATAGATGGAGGTGCAGGGGTCGTCCTGATACTCGATCTCCGCCTCGGCAAGCGCCGTCTCGTCCTTCGGGCACCAATAGACGGGCTTCAAGCCCTTATAGATGTAGCCCTTGCGGTACATCTCGCCGAAGACCTTGACCTCTTCGGCTTCAAAATGCTTGTCCATCGTGCGGTAGGGATGCTCCCAGTCGCCCAAGACACCCAAACGGCGGAAGCCCGCCATCTGCCGCTGAATAAAGTCCTCGGCAAAGGCTTCGCACGCGGAGCGGAACTCCGTCACGGGCATCGTCTTGTGGTTGAGCTTGTTCTTCTTGATGATCGCGGACTCAATGGGCATGCCGTGGTTGTCCCAGCCGGGGGTGAACGGCGTATAGTAGCCGCGCATGGCATAGGAGCGGACGATGAAGTCCTTCAGGGTCTTGTTGAGCGCGTGCCCCATGTGGATATCGCCGTTGGAGAAGGGAGGGCCGTCATGCAGGATGAAAGCAGGCTTACCCTTGTTCTTTTCGAGCAGGAGGGAATAGACGTCGATCTTATTCCAATGCTCCAGCATCGGCGGCTCCCGCGTGGGCAGCCCCGCGCGCATGGGAAAATCGGTTTTCGGTGTGATGATGGTGTTTTTGTAATCCATAAAATCCTCCATGAGAATTGATTTTGTTGCATATGATACGCCCAACGCATTCAAACGGCGTAGGGGCGGCTATCAGCCGCCCGGTGTAGGAACCGCTTTGGGCTAAGGGCTAAGAACTAAGGGTGAATGACTGTTGTGTGCTTCGCAGAGATTTGAAATGCAGGCGGCTGATAGCCGCGTCTACGGCATCGTTCGGCACATTCCTGTACAATAAAAAGCGCCCCTGTCTCATCAAGAGACAGAGGCGTGCTCTGCGGTACCACTCTTGTTCCCTCTCCGCCTGCGGAAAGGACACTTTCGTGCGCGGTAACGGGCGCGGACCGTCCCGCCCTACTGCATTCGGGCGGGGTGCTACGGGGTGATATTCACACGGCGCCGCGGCTGTCTCGCACCAAGCGACAGCTCTCTGCACGCGGCAAACGGGCTACTCGTCCCCATCAACGCATCATGCTATTCGTTTTTGGATGTCAGCACAGCCCTGCGGCTGCTGTCATTTCTTCTTCGATTCGGTATTTCTGCCGAACTTCAGCTCATCAAAGAGCTTCTGCTTCGCCGGGGGCAGCTCGCCGTGGGTTGAATGCTCGGGTTTGTCCGCTGCCATGTCGCCGAGGGTCGGCCCGCCGAGACTCTCCTCAATGCGCATCCCAATCTCCTCAATCAGCGCATCCGCTCTCTCCTGCGTGGTCGGCGCGGCAGGCTCCTTGTCGTAGTCATAGGCCTGCTTCGGTGCCTCTGCCGCAGGCTCGCGCTTCATGAAGACCTTTGTCCGGTCGTCCTGCTTCGGCGCGGAGAGCTCCTTTTTGCGCAGCTCCTCCAAAAGCTCTAACTGGCGGCGAATTCGTTTTTCCATGCCGTCGATGAACTGGGCGGTGGCATTCCGCGCCGTCTCTAAGCGCTCCTTTTCCTCGCCCACCAGGACGTCAACATTCTGCGCTTTCGCAGAAGCGGTCTCCTCCGCGTCGTGGAGCATTTTCGCGCACTTCTTCTCCGCCTCCGCGATCATCTGGTCGCAGGTCTTCTGCGTGGCGAGCAGCGCGTTCTGCATGGAGGCCTCATGCTTGCGGTATTCCTCAATTTTATCCACAAGGATCCGCATTTTACTTTTCAGAACGGAGTTTTCCTTATACAGCGTAATATAATCGTCCGTCAGCGGTTCCAAAAAATCATCAACCGAGTCCATATCATATCCGCCGAACAAAGCCTTTTCAAAGCTAACTTCCTGTATCTGCTGCGGTGTCAGCATCGTTCTCTACTCCTTCTCTTTGCCGTTGTTATTTCTTTCTCGCGGGCAGCCTTAAAAACGCATACCGTTCGATTCCAGCTCCTCTACCAAATCGCCGACCACGCCGACATTATACGGGGTAATCAGATAGGTGGAAATCGCAACCTTTTTGATCTTGCCGTCCAGCGCATAGGCGCAGCCGGAGAGGAAATCCACCAAGCGGCGGGAGACATCCTTGTTGGTCGTTTCCAGATTCAACACAACCGCCTTCTTATCGCGCAGATGATCCGCGATTTCGGAAACCTGATCGAAGCGTTCCGGCTTGACCAAAACAACCTGAAGCTGCGTGGTCGCGTTGATATTCACAACGCGGCTGGTTGCGCTGGAACGCGGCGCTTCGGGTGCGGGCGTGCGGCTATAGCTGCGGCGGGAGGCGGGAGCGGGCGTTTCTTCGGGCAGCTCCTCTTCCTCGTCATAATCGTCATATTCTTCTTCCTGATCGGAATAAGGGTGGGTCAGCTTTCTGATTTCATCCATGAAGCCCATGAGTACATTCCTCCGTTATGTTATCCATTGTTGTGGTAATATCTTGCGCCGAAAATGGCAGTGCCGACGCGCACCATCGTACTGCCGCAGGCAATGGCGTCCTCAAAGTCGTCCGTCATCCCCATCGACAAAATATCCATAAGACTATTATGCTGTTTTTTGGCTGTTATGTCAACAGCAATTCTGCGGATTTTTTCAAAATATCTGCAATTATCGCCGCTTTTTTCGCTGACGGGAGGAATTGCCATCAATCCGCGCAGGCGGCAATGCGGATATTGCACCATCGAAGCGGCGATCTCGGGCGCCTCCTCCGCCGTGAAGCCGGATTTGCTCTCCTCCTGCCCGATGTTGATCTCCAGCAGGATATCCTGCACGATGCCCTGCCGCGCCGCCTCCTTCTCGATGCATTCGAGCAGGGGCAGACGGTCTACAGACTGGATGAGCGCCACCTTTCCCACAACCTGCTTGACCTTATTGGTCTGCAAATGTCCGATGAAATGCACGGGCGCGCCGTCATAGGCGTGTTCGGCGCTCTTTTGCACCAGCTCCTGCACGCGGTTTTCCCCGCAGCAGTCCACGCCTGCCGCAATTGCCTCGCGCACGCGGCTTGCGTCATTCATCTTCGTCGCGGCGCACAGAAGAATCTCCTTCGGAGCTCTCCCTGCCCGGCGTGCGGCGTCCTCCATTCTTGCGCGGATCGCCGCGATGTTCTCGGCTATCATTCCATCACCTTCCCATCCGAAATGTCCTCCGCCGTCAGAATGATCTCATCCTTCGGCCAGAGGTTGTCCGTATCGCTGTCGTCCCAGCGGACGAGATAGTCATTGCCGTACTCGAAAATAATCTCGACTTCTTTCCAATCGGCGCGGGCGCTCTCCAAAATATAAACGCCCGTCTCACCGTTCACATAATAGATCGCCGTCTTCGGCACGCGCAGCCCCTCATAGGTGTCAAACACAATGTCCACGGTCTGCCGCCGCAGCGCCGTGACATTTTGCAGCATTTTTTCGCAGGAGAGGACGATCACACAGCTGCCCTCCTCCGCCGCGCCAAGCCGCTCCACACGCATCCGCAGCCCCTGCAGCGCGCCGTCGGCAAAATTGACGGTCAGACGGTCGCCCTCCTCGCACGCCTCGGCGCGTTCTTGCGGAATCTCCGCGATAAAGTACCATTTCTGTCCTTGAATCAGCCTGCCGATGGCGTTATCGGGCGCGCTGTATTCCCCCTCCTCCAAAGCGCGCAGCTCTGAGAGGCCCATCGTCTCCACACGCTCCGGGGTTAAAACACGCTCCAGCCCGTCCGCTTGCTCCGAAAAATAACCCGATTCCGCAACCGTAATGGCGGTCGCACCGCTCGACGTCTGCGCCGACAGCACGGAAATGCGCTGGTCAATGTCCGAAATACGCTGACGGATCAGCGCGCTGTCATCCCCGGAGACGCTGCGGCGCAAAACCAACGGCTCCAATTCCGAGGCGGTAGCCCGCGCTGCGCTGAAGCGCTGCTGCGAGGTCTGCGCCGAGAGGCTGACAATCATATCGGCAATCTCGCCGTCTAAGGCGGACGCATTGCTGCTGTCCGACCCTTCTGCGGCATAGGCAAGCTGATCGCGCTGTTTTTTCAGCGAATTCAACTCCTCTCGATTTTCCCGCGCGCTGCCGGACTGATAGCCGGTCGCCACGCGCTGTCCGCCGCCGACGCGTTCGCCCTCGGTCAGCTCGCATACGACGATTGGAGAATTGCTCACCAGTACCTCCTCCGAACGCACCACAAAGCCGGAAACGGTCACCCCGTCGCCGACTTCGCAGTAGACAGCCGTCTCAAGCGCATAGCTGCTGCCGGAGTTCAGAATCACCGAAAACAGCACATACGCCGCGATCACGACCGCCAGCAGTATGGAAATGAGCTTTAAGTAAAATTCGCCCTGCTTTCTCATTGGGTCCTCCTATTATGGCTCCCCCACGGGAGTCGGCACGCAGGACGACCTTCGCTTACAGCGGGACGCGCACGGGCTGCAGCGGCACAAGCGTGGAGATCGCGTGCTTGTAGATCATCTGCTGTTTGCCCTCAGAGCTTAAGACGACGATAAAGCTGTCAAAGCCGGTGATAATGCCTTTCATCTGAAAGCCGTTCATTAAGAACATCGTCACCGGAATATGCTCCTTGCGTACCTCGTTTAAGATCAGATCCTGCAAATTTTCTGTGTTTGCCATTTTTTGAGTACCTCTTTTCTTATTTTTGGGATACTCCTATTGTAATGGCTTGTCCTTGTCGAATTCCCGAATCTCCGGTCGGAAACTCCGAAATAATTTTTGCCCTCTGTAGGGCGGGGACATGTCCTTGCCGGTGCAGGAACTACCGACTGCGTACAAACCTACAGCCGGAGATTGCCACGACCGGTGCGCAGCCGTTCGCGACGATGAAGCGTTACGGATACGACGTACCTCTGCGGGCAATACGCGCACCGGTCTCGCAATGACAAACGGGGCGCCTTTTTCTGTCATTGCGAGGAGCGCAGCGACGTGGCAATCTCTCCGCCTCCAATACCGATCATTGCCGACCATCAACGAAAACTGTCCTAACGGATTGCCACAACCAGTGTGCGCACCGGTTTCGCAATGACAGGCACGGACACTTTGTTTTTTCACGGATAACCCGGTAGAGCCCTACAATCTTCTACGGGTGCATGCAAATTTCCGCCGCCCGGCGCAAAACCGCGTCAAAATCGGGCGCGTCGGGCAATTCGATCCAGTGAATGTCCATATTGCGGCGGAACCATGTCCTTTGCCGTTTGGCATAGCGGCGGGAGGCGAGCTTGATCTTCTCCCGCGCCGCGTCCTCCGTGTCCTCCCCGCGCAAAAACGCCGTCAGCTCCTTGTAGCCGATTGCCTGCATACTTGTCGCCGTCGGGGGAACGCCGCTTTCCAGCAGCCGCCGCACCTCCTCAACCAAGCCCTGTTCAAACATCTCGTCCACACGGGCGTCAATACGGGCATAGAGGGCGGATCGGTTGACATAATCCAATCCAACCCAAAGCGGGCGGTATTTCGGCGGTCGGCTTTGTGTCTCGCGGTTGTGCTCGGTGATGGTCTTGCCCGTCTCCAAATAGACCTCCAACGCGCGGATGACGCGTTTTTGATTCGACGGGTGAATGCTTGCCGCCGCCTCCGGATCGACCGTGCGCAGCTGCTCCATCAGCGGTTCGATGCCCTCTCGCTGCGCCCGAAGGGTCAGCTCCTCCCGTCTACCCGTCCGGGGAAAGGGCGCAAACTCCCGCCCCGCAACGAGCGAATCCACATACAGCCCCGTGCCGCCGACGACAATCACGGGCTTGCCGCGCGATAAAATTTCCTGCACACAGGCGTCCGCCAGCTCGACATAGCGGCTGACGGAAAACTCCTCCCCCGGGTCAACGCAATCCAGCAAATGGTGCTTTATTCCGCCCATCTCCGCTGCCGTGGGCTTCGCCGTGCCGATGTCCATGCCCCGGTAGAGCTGCATGGAGTCGCAGGAGACAATCTCCGCACCGAGCTTCTTTGCCAACGCGACGGAGAGGCGGGTTTTCCCCGTGGCGGTGGGACCGACAATGCAGATCATCTCCATCCTCACGCCCTCTTAAAGCTCCGCTCTAATTGCGAAGCGGTCAGCACGGCAACAATCGGTCTGCCGTGCGGGCAGTATTTGAGCGACGGGTCGGAGAGCACCTGCTTGACCAGAGACTCCCGCTCGCGGGCGTCGGTATGCCTGCCGCCCTTGATCGCGGCTTTGCACGCCACCGTGTGCAGCATCGTGTCCCGCAGGGCGGCAGAGTCGGTGCGCTTGCCGTTCAAGAGGTCGCTTGCAAGCTGATTGAGGGCGCTTTCCGCATCGCCCGGATCCAGCTCTGCGGGAATGCGGCGCACGGCAAGCGTCCCGTCGCCGTAGTCGCTGACCTCAAAGCCGCACTCGTTCAGTAGGCGGGCATTTTCCAAGAGAATCGCCGCCTCCTCGCGCTCAGGTTGACATAAAATTGGTTCCAGCAGGAGCTGCGACATGATGGGTTCGCTGCTTCTGCGGAGCTTTTCAAAGAGAATCCGCTCATGCGCCGCGTGCTTGTCGATGAGCAAGACCTGTCTGTCCTGCTCAACAATAATATAGGTATCCAGAACCTCGCCCACCACACGGTAAGACTGCGTCTGTAACGGCAGCTCCTGCTGCACTTCCGCCTCCACAGTGTCATTGCGAGGCGCTTGCGCCGTGGCAATCTCATCTGTCGCAGCGATGCCTTCCGTTCCTCGCGGGCGGCTGATAGCCGCCCCTACATCGTCACCCTCCACTGTAGGGCGGGGACATGTCCCAACGGTTCGAGAAGCGGCAGAGGGTACGGGTGAACAGGTTTTTACGCAGTCGGTAGTTCCTGCACCGCCGGGGACATGTCCGCGCCCTACGTTGTCATTGCGAGAGCGCAACGCGGTCGTGGCAATCCTGTCCATTCCGGTGCCTTCCTCCGTATCTCGCGGGCGGATAATATCCGCCCCTACAGTGTCATTCGCAGGCTTGCCAGCCCTTGCGCTGTCCTGCATCACGGCAGCGAAAGCGCGGTAATCCTCGGCGCTCATTTGGCGGAAAAAGTTCTGCTTCGGCACGGCGGCAGTCTGCGTCTTCGGTTTCTCCGAATGCGGCAGCTGCAGCGGTACGCGTCCGCTCGCCCGCTCCAAAGCGCCCTGCACCCCGTAGCGGATGCAGTCAAACACATCCCGCTCGTTCAAAAACCGCACTTCGGTCTTTGCGGGATGGACATTGACATCGACCAAATGCTCCGGCATCGTCAAATGCAGCACGCAGGACGGATAGCGCCCGACCATGAGCGCATTGCGGTACGCCTCCTCCAGAGCAGCGGTCATGGACTTCGAGCGCACATGGCGGCCGTTGACAAAGAAAATCTGATTGCTGCGGTTGCCGCGGGAGGCGTTCGGCTTGGAAACATAGCCCGAGAGCGCGTATTTTTCATAGCGGCTGTCCACCTCGGTCATCTCCTGCGCAGTCGTCCTGCCCATCACGGCATAGACCGCGCTGTAAAGCCGCCCGTCGCCTGCCGTGTGAAGCTGCTCCTCTCCGTCTCTAAGGACGCGGAAGGCGACCTCCGGATGTGCGAGGGCAAGCCGCTGCACCGTGCTCAAAAGCGCGGATGCCTCCACGGTGTCGCGCTTCATAAACTTCATGCGCGCGGGCGTATTATAGAAAAGGTCGCGGACGATGATCGTCGTCCCGTTCGGGCAGCCGACCTCGCCCTGTTCCGTCACGACGCCGGCATCCAAATGCAGCCCCGTGCCGAATTCCGCGTCGGCGGTTTTCGTCATTAAATCGACTCTGGAAACGGCGGAGATCGCCGCCAGCGCCTCACCGCGAAAGCCGAGGGTGTGAATGGCCTCCAAATCGCTCGCCTCGCGGAGCTTGCTCGTCGCGTGGCGCAGGAAAGCGGTCGGCGCGTCCTCGGCGCTCATGCCGCAGCCGTCGTCGGTCACCCGCAAAAAGGTCATGCCGCCGTTTTGTATTTCCACGGTAATATTTTTCGCCCCCGCGTCGATGGCGTTTTCGACCAGCTCCTTTGCCGCGCCTGCGGGACGGTCAACGACCTCGCCCGCGGCGATCAGATCCGCCACATGGGGCGAAAGCTGTTGAATTTTTGGCATGATTTCACCTCCGTCAGACCATCGCCGCCACGGCGACCAAATTGATCAGGCTGTGCAGCGCAATCGCGCCCCAAATACTGCGCGTGCGCTGATAAACCCAGCCGAGTACAATCCCGGCGGGCAGATATTGCAGGAAGGAAAGGGCAAGCACGCTCCACGGCTGCACGCCGATATACTGAAACGTATGCAGCAGCCCGAACAGTACCGTCGTCACAAGATACGCAACCCACGGCTTGCGTCTGCAGATCGGCGCGAACAGCACACCGCGCACAAGACATTCCTCCGTCACCGGCGCAAAAATGACCGTGCTGATCGCCATCGGGAGCGTGTAATTCGTCAGGATCGCGCCAATCGCCTCGTTGTTGCGGTTTTCCGGCATCACATTCATTCCGACGCTGAGGAACATAATCAGCAGCGAGACGAGATACGCCAGCAGCCAGTAAAAGACGAATCCGCGCAGGACGGTGGAAAGCAGGCGTTTCCCGTTCCCCTTCAGCGGAGCGGCAGCGCGCCAAAGAAATTTGCGGAAAACAAGCACAATCAAAATAAAATCCAGCACAAACGCCGCAATCTGCGCAAGGCTCGCGCCCCGCACACTTTCAAGGTCAAAGCCGAGCAGCGGGAGCAGCCAACGCAGCAGCTCCGGAATGCCGGACAGATAAAGGAGCCAGCACCCCAAACCGCACAGCAGCTCTATTTTAGTCGGCGCAACAATATCGCGCTCCCGAAACGTCTCGCGCATCCATGATCTCCTTCATTTTAAGCCTCTGTAGGGCGGGGACATGTCCCCGCCGGTGCAGGAAAGCAGCAACTGCGTACAAGCTTCCCGTATATGTCATTGCGAGGAGCGCAGCGACGCGGCAATCTCGTGCAGGAACGACCAACCGCGTACAAACCCACAGCCGGGGATTGCCACGACCACTGCGCAGCCGTCCGCGAGGAACGAGCGTTACGGATGCGGCGTACCCCTTGCGGGTAGTGTGCGCACC
>JBJDYD010000063.1:0-2603 GCA_051867015.1 Faecousia sp.
GATCGGTAGCAGTACGCCGTAGGGCGCGACGACCTCGGCGCGCCGGTGCAGGAATTACCAAGCGCGAACAAAAAAGCAACAGGATTGCCACGGCGCAGGCGCCTCGCAATGATATGGGAAGCAGCCCTTTTTGTCATTGCGAGGAGCGTCAGCGACGTGGCAATCTCAGCGTGTCGATTTGTATATGGTCGATAGTTCCTACACGCGGGACGTCGAGGACGCCGTCCCCTACGAAGAGGGGGGGCAATCAACGACTGTAGAGAGGGGACATGTCCCTGCCGACCGCGAAGCGGCAGCCGGTACAAGCAAACAGGTTTGTACGCACCCGGTAGTTTCTCCATGGATTGCCACGCCTCGTTCCTCGGCTCGCAATGACAGGGAAGGACTGCCCCACAGGAGGGGAATGCTCAAAAGCAGAGGGATTTTTGACCGATCTCTATTAAAAAAAAGAAAGGCATGAGCGGACCCGAAGGTCTGCTCATGCCCTTTGCGTAATACAATTCTTATTTCATCAGGCAGCGATACAAGAAGGTCACGATTTGTGCGCGGGTGCAGTTCTCCTTGGGGCTGAAGGTGGTAGCGGAAGTACCCTTTGTAATGCCGTTCTCCACTGCCCATAGCACCGCGTCGTAATAGTATTCCCCGGAAGTCGCATCGGTGAAGGGATTCTTCGTACCGGCATCGGGCATCCCCTGAGAACGCCACAGGAAGGTAGCGATCTGTGCGCGGTTGCAAATATCGTCAGGGCTGAAGGTAGTCGCGGAAGTACCCTTTGTAATGCCGTTCTCCACAGCCCACAGCACTGCCGTCTCGTAGTAGCTGCCTTTGACCACATCCTTGAAGGGCATCGCATTACTCTTGGGGCTCGGGCATCCGACAGCGCGCCACAGGAAGGTAACCGCCTGCGCGCGGGTACAGGAGGCATCGGGGCTGAACGTGGTATCAGATGTGCCGTTGGTGATTCCGTTTTCCACTGCCCAGAGAACAGCATCGAAGTAGTAAGCATCGTTGGGGACATCCACAAAAGGCATCACCTTGGTATAGCCGCACACGGTGCAGGTTCCGCCGCTGAAGGTATGCTCCGCCCGCTCGCATTCGGCTGCGCAAACGGTGCAGCAGCGCCAGTGCTCGGTGCTGTTGTGCTCCCATTCGTCGGGAGTATGACCGGTGGCAGCGAGCTTCCAACTGTCCTTCAGGATTTCGGTCTTTCCATCTTTATCGGAGAAATATTTTCCACAGACAGAGCAGGTCCAGTATTCACTGTTGCCGCCTTCCATGCAGGTGGGAGCCTTCGCCTCGGTCTTGGTCAGGGGGTGATCCGTGGCGGGGATGACCCAGCTATCCTTCTCGATCTCAGTCATGCCGGCTTCGTCGGAGAAGTATTTGCCGCAAACAGAGCAGGTCCAGTATTCGCTGTTGCCTGCTTCGGTGCAGGTAGCCGCCTTGGCTTCGGTCTTGGTCAGGATATGTCCGGCAACGAACTCCACATAGGTATGGGCGTTACTGAAGGTATAGGGCTTGTCGGAAGCGGTGAAAGCGGCAGTCTCTGCGGTGCGCCACCCATAGACATCGGGCAGACCGGGCGCTGCGTTCATAGCCATACGTACTTCAGCACCCTCGCCTGCCAGCGTCCGGGCGGTCACTCGGCCGCCGGTAATTGCGATGGTGCCGGGCTCTACAGCAAGGAGGCCACTCATATCATAGCGATAAACTCTGGCGCAGATACCAAGGCTGTTGCCTGCCGCACCGCCGGTGGCGTTCACTTCGCCGCCGGAAACGGAGAGGCAGCCGCCGTCGAATTCACCGTAATCCGGGTAATAATTGTATTGGATTTTTATGCCATTACTTTCTGTGTCTGCCGCGCCGCCGGTGGCTTCTACTGTGCCGCTGCTGATTTCGATGTTGTGCCCGGAACGGATACCGAAGCTGCTTGCGCAATCACTGAGGTCGTGTACCGTTTCGCTGACGAAGGTGGCGTTGCCTCCCTTGGCGGTGACGGCGCCGCCGCTGTTCTTAATGTCTCCCCAGGCAGAGATGGCGCAGCTCGTAGCACCGCCCCACTTCGCAGTGGCGTTGCCGCCGGCGGTGTTGACGGCGCCGCCGGCGATTGTTACCTGCCCAACCGTGACGCCGAGACTTTCAGGATAGTAGCCGTAGGTGTCGCCGCCGTTGACAGTGACGGTGCCGCCGTTGACGGTGAGCCTACCGCCGGAAATGCCGTAGCTTACTGCGCAGCTTTGGAAAGCTGTATACTTCGCGTCTCCGCCGGCGGCGTTGAGGGTGCCGCCGTTGACGGTGACCGTTCCTACGCCCCGGCTGTTGATGCCCATGCTCCAGCCGGCGTTATTGCCGCCGGCGGCTTCGAGTGTGCCGCCATTGATCGTGACATCGCCGCCTTGGGCAAAAATGCCGTAGCTCTCACGCAACAATACTGTCGCTTCGTCTCCGGCATCGTCACCCAAGGGAATATCGCCGCCCCGGGCGGTGACATCGGCGGTGCCTGAGACGGTGATGTCGCCGTAGGCATAGATGCCGCTGCTTATGCCGGCTTTCCCTGTTGCCGCACCGCCGGCGGCTTCGACCGTGCCGCCATTGATGACGAT
>JBJDYD010000064.1:0-11751 GCA_051867015.1 Faecousia sp.
GCCGTTAAGGAGCCGTCACCCGCAATGGTCAGCGTACTGTCATTGGTGACAACGAGGCAGGAACTTTGGTTTCCTGCCGTGAAGGTGTTTTCGCCCTCGAGGGACAGCGTGACGTCAGCGGCTTCCCCGGCCACCGACATGACACAGCAACCATCGAAGCCGGTGTTGTCGATTTTCAAATCCCGAGCAATGATGTTTGCAGATGTGTTGACGGCAAGCTGATGTGCCGCTTCGTCGCCTTCTGTCTTCGTGAACGAGCCGGTGACGATGATGGTTTCGTCGGGAGAGATGCCGTCCTTCACCGCTCCGTTACCGTAGGTGACTTTGATGGTTCCCGCTTCCGTGCCTTCGTCGATGATAACGCTGCCTTCGGAAATGTCAAAGACAAGCTTGCCCGGATCGCTTGCCGCCAGCGCCGTCACCGGCAGCAGGCTCAGGCACAGCGCCAGGGCAGTAAGGATGCTGAGTAGTCGTTTTTTCATGGTGTACCTCCTTGTTTGATACATCTGCTCCGGGCGCTTTGCTCGACCCGGGCAATTCGGCGTAGGAATCTACCGAAACCTATTTCTAATATAATGCCTGTTGAATAAAAAATCAAGTCAGTCGGGGCGAAGTGCACAAAAACAGGATGAATTGTTTTGAAACCGTATACACCGCAATTCGTCCCGCCATGAGTCCATGCAGCAGCCTGTGTAGTATGCTGTTAAATCTTAAGCTCTATAAAGCAGCTTCATTAGCGGAACGTAGGGCACGCACCTTACGGGAGGACGCAGTCTATGGCCGCAGGGCGACAATTTGCAGTTTTTTAATGTTACAAAACACCGTTCCTGCAGGATGCGTGCCGATTTTCCCGGCGTTTCCCGAAAGATATGCAAATACGCATATTATAGAAGCGGAAAAGCAGCGCGGTTTTCCGAAATTCATGACTATAATGCGAATATCCATAAATAATTGCGGAAAAATGCGAAAATTTATGCATTCTGGTACTTGCAAAAATGCATCTGCGGTGCTATAATACGGTTCAACAGCACTGCACTTTCCCGATGTGTTGTGCAAAAAAATAAAGGAGATGTTGGTATGAAATACGCAACGTGCAAGAGAATCCTGTCTTTGGCGCTGGCCTTGGTGCTTTTGGCAGGGCTGCTTCCCACGGGAGTTCTCAGCGCCAACGCACAGACGCCGGAGGTTACCTTCCGGGATGTCCCCAACACCTATGACGCGTCAGAGCTGATGTTGGATTCGGCGCAAGCGGAAGAGGCGGAGGATACATCCCTGCCCCTCGTGACAAACGAGGAGGGAAAAGTTCGTGTTTCCATCGTTTTGGAGAAGCAATCCACGCTGGAAAAGATGGACTACACCACGACCGATCTGACGAAAAGTGCGACCGCCGCGACCTACCGCGCCGGGCTGAAGCGGGAGCAGGCTGCCATGGAGGCCAAGATCACGCAAGCCACCGGCCATGCACCGGAGGTCGTTTGGAACCTGACATTGGCAGCTAACGTGATCTCTGCGTGGGTATTCCCAAAGGAGATTGACACCATTGCAGCACTGCCGGGCGTCAAGCAGGTGCTTCCAGAGACGAAGTACGACCCTGCCGTCGTGTCTGAAACTGAGACGGTGCAGCCCAACATGGCCACGTCCTCTCCCATGATCGGCGCGGACGCCGCATGGGCAGCCGATTACACCGGCAAGGGGCAGCGCATTGCCATCATTGACAGCGGTTTGGACACCGATCATCAGTCTGTGGACGAGGGCGCTTTCTTGTACGCTTTAGACGGCGACACCGCAGGGCTTATGGTTCAGGAAGATGTGGACGCGGTGCTGGAGCAACTGAACATCTACTGCGGTTATCCGAATTCCACCGGTCAGATCGTCGGAGATCAGGAGCTGACTGCCGACGCGCTGTATACCAGTGCCAAAATCCCCTTCGGTTATAATTACGCAGACCGCTCCCTGTACCTGACCCACGACAATGACGAGCAGAGCGGCCATGGCTCCCATGTCGCCGGCATCGCTGCAGGCAACCGGTATATTCCCGACGGTAACGGCGGTTATGTCTCCGCGCTGGATACCGTGTTTTCCCAAGGCGTCGCACCGGATGCGCAGATATTGGTGATGAAGGTCTTCGGCGTCAGTGGCGGCGGCTATACCTCCGACATGGTGGCAGCGCTGGAGGATGCGCTGCTCCTGCGCTGCGACAGCATCAATATGTCCATGGGCTCCAGTGTGGCGGGCTTCACAGACGCATCCTATTATAAGGGCGTGTTTGACCGGCTGGAAAGCAGCGATACGGTGATCTCCATTTCCGCCGGCAACAACGGCGCATGGGCGGAGCAGACCGGTCACGGCTACCTCTACACCGAGGATGTCAACCTGCAGACCGCAGCCGAGCCGGGCACCCACAGCACAGCCCTGACCGTAGCCTCCGTGGATAACGATGGTACGGTGGGCAGAACCTTCTGTGTGGGAGAGCAGGAGATTGTCTATGCCGAGGTTCAGCTCTACGGAAGACCCGCGCTTCTCTCCTCACTGGATACCTCCACGGACGGCAACGGCACAGAACTGGAGTATATCCACCTGAACGCCTACGGCAACGAGTATAACTATGAAGGCATCAATGTCATGGGCAAGGTCGTGCTGGTATCCCGCGGCAACGGCATGCTGTTCAAGGACATTCATGCCATCGCCGCCCGCAAGGGTGCCGTCGCCGTAATTGTCTACAATAACGAGCCAGGTCCCGGCATGAAAATGGATGTGAGCAATTCCGGCGTGGACATCCCCATCGTCGGCATCAGCGCGAAGGATGCCGAGCTCATCAAGAACGCCGGTCAGGAGCAATGGACGGACGACGGCTATGCCTACTATACCGGCAAGCTGACGGTGAACAAAAATATCCCCGAGAGCGCTATTGCATTCAACAGTAACTACTACACCATGAGCAGCTTTTCCTCTTGGGGCGTTCCCGGCACATTGTCCATCAAGCCGGAAATCACCGCGCCCGGCGGTAATATTTACTCCATTAACGGTGAGACGACCGAGACGGACCAATATATTACCATGAGCGGCACCTCTATGGCAGCTCCGCAGGTGGCGGGCATGTCTGCCGTGCTGGCGCAGTATTTGGATGAAACCGCGCTGACTGCCAAAACCGACCTGAGCCGGCGCCACCTTATCCAAAATCTGTTGATGTCCACAGCCACCCCCATTATCGACAAAAACACCGACCTTCCCTATTCTCTCCTGCAGCAGGGTGCCGGTTTAGTCAATTTAGAGGATGCTCTGAACGCGGAGAGCTATATCACCATCGGCGGCCGCGATGACGGAAAGGTCAAAGTGGAGCTGGGTGACGATCCGGAACGCAAGGGCGTTTATACCTTCGACTATACCATCCATAACTTTACCGATCAAACGCAGAACTACGTGCTGGACGGTGCCGTCTATACACAGAGCTATTTTGAGGACAACGCCAGCTTCAAGAACGCCGACGCCGGCAAGACGTGGTATATGGACTACACCATGAAACAGCTGGGCGCGACGGTATCCTTCGCCGTGAACGGTCAGACGCTGCAGGCAGACGGCGACAGCGCCTTGCCGGATCTCGACGGCGACAACGACGCGGATCGCGCCGATGCGCAGGCGCTGCTGGATCTTGCCACGGGCAAGCTGCCCGCGCTCAAGGCGAATCAGGACAAGGCGGATCTCAACGGTGACGGCAGGATTACCGCCTATGATGCGGAGCTTTATCTGAACGGGCTGAGCAGCAGCACGCTGCCGGTTCACGGAAACAGCGACGTTACCGTGACGGTGACCATCACCCTGGCGGATGATGACAAGACCGAGCTTGAAACCGTCTATCCCAACGGTGCCTACATTGAGGCGTACATCACTGCAGCACCGATGGCAGACGCGGAGGGAAAGGTAGCCTCCGCCCATTCCATCCCCGTGCTGGCGTTCTACGGCAACTGGTCCGACGCCTCCATGTTTGACCAAATGACATATTCTCAGCTTCTCGGCGGCAGCTATGATAAGGACTCCTATTTCACCGGCTCGAACCCCTACAGCAAGCAGATGAACTTCAACTATGTGACGGTCAAGCTGAACGAGCTGGCAGGCGAGACTAAGCTGGGCGGAAACCCCTTCATCGAGGACGACACCTATAACCCCGACCGCAATGCGATCTCCTCCGGCGGCCGCGTGGTATCCTTACATTGGAGCCTCATCCGCAACGCTGCGGACTTCCGCGCTGCCATCGAGGATCAGGACGGCAAAACCTACTACTTGTCCGTCTGCTCCGACGAATACGGCGGCGGCTGGAGCTATGCTGCCACCTACATCCCGCAAAACGGCGCGTGGTACAATGTGTCCGACGCGCAGACATTGGACGAGGAGAACGGCGGCTGGCAGCCGTCTGCGGACATTGCCGACGGTACAGAGCTGACCGTGAAGCTGCAGGCTGCGCCGGAGTACTATCTCAACCCCGCCGACGCCACCCATAAAAACCCATGGGTGGACTGGAACGACGTCAGCGGCAAGAACGCCCTGACTGTTCCCGTGGCAGTGGACAACACCGCGCCGAAGCTCTCCGTGCAGACGTTGGACTATTCCATGTGGGGCGAGGAAAAGACTGTCTCCGTTACGGTGACGGACAACCGCTACACCGCCGCGGTTCTGCTGATGACGCCCAAGGGCGGCACCCGTTTGGATGCCAAGGCCGTCAATCAGGAGAACAAGGGCGAGACGGTCACTCTGACCTTTGATGTCACGGACATTTGGGGCTCTGAGTTCCAGATCATCGCAGTGGACTACGCGGGCAATATGACCACCAAGCAGGCGTATTTCGACAACGAGTACTACGGACCCACCGCCAAGCTGCTCGGCCCCACCACTGACACCGGCAACTGGCCGGATATGAGCTCCTCTGCCCAGTGGGACAGCTTCGATTCCAACACCAACTTAGACTATACGGCGATTGCCGCCGCAAATACCGGCGCATATGCCGCAGCCTACGGTGACGGATACCTCTTCTATGTGGGCTATATGCGCAAGGACGGCAAGCTCAACTACAACCTCTATGTTTTGGATTATCCCAACATGACCGAGCCACAGCTCGTGGGCGAGTCGGTGTCCTTCAACACCATCGGCGCCGCACCGATCCGCAGCATGACCTATGTTCCCGATGACGGCGGCCGCCTGTACTTCATCAAGGGCGGAACGCTGAGCATGGACGGCAGCTATTCCAACTACCAGCTTCGCGCGCTGGATGTGGCGACCGGGCAAGAGGTCGGCATGACCTACTATTTCCCCGAATGGGGCGATATGTTCAAGCTGATTCCCACAAGCGTCGCCTACAGCCCCATGGAGGAAGCCTTCTACATGGTTGGCTATGAAAACGGCTACAACGGCAAGTATGTCAACCTCTATAAGTTTGAGCTGCCCACCGATTCGGCGGAGATCTGGGTGGAGTATGTGCAGGAGCTCGGTATCGTCTATTCCGACGAGGCAGAGGAGTGGGACATCGACCCCGATCTGGAGCTCAAAGCCAACCCCGACCGCACCTCCGTCACCGTGGGCATCAGCGAATACGGGCAGGAGACGGTCTATATCGCCCTGCGCAGCAGCGACCCCACTCGCGATTACCTCTATACCTATGACGGCTACGACATGACCAACACCGGTCTGGTGCGGGCGCACAATGCTATCGTATGCCCCGACGCTGCCGGACAGAACGGCATTTCCCGCGATCAGGCCGTTGAACTGAAGCTGAACGCGCCCGCCACCGAGGTGTTCTGCGGCGGCTTCCTCCGGCTTGACGTCACCCTGCGCCCGTGGTGTTTGGAGAACAAGAGCCTTATTTGGAGCAGCAGCAACGAAGCGGTAGCTGCCGTGGACGCCGAAGGCCGTGTGACCGGCATCAGTGAGGGCACCGCAACCATTACCGTCACTACTGAGGCAGAGCCCAAGCTGACGCAGAGCGTGGACATCACCGTAAAGGCGACGGATATCTCGGTATCCTTCACCGGTACGGGTGAAGACGGCATCAGTCGGATGCTCACCTATGACTTTGGAGAAAGAAGCCTTACCAAGGGCGCGGCTTTGGTGGATATGGACGGCAACCCCATCACCTCTGCGGCAGCCGATCTCGGCAATTATGGTTCCCTTTGGGTGCAGGATCAGACCGAGGGCGAGTACCGCCTCCACAAGATCGACCCGGAGACCGGCAAGAGCAGCTTTGACTCCGAGCCAAGCAACACCGGCAGTAAGGGCAAGCCCATTCTGTTCAATGACATCTCCTATGACGACGGCGACAGCACCACCGACGACAGCGAGTGGATTTTCGCCACGGACGGCGAGGGCAAAATCTGGTGCACACAGAACCGCGAAGCGCCCAACACCATGCGCTATGTCATGGAGCAGGAGGACGCGCCCACCAACTTCATCGGCGTCACCTTTGCTGCGTCCTTCACGGAGGACGAGACGCGCTTCTATCCCGCCTATTATTTGGAGATCAGCAAGAACAAGCTCATCCTGAACAACTTCAGCTACAGCGATTTCTTCGGCTGGAACTCCACCTACACCTATTTCACACTCTCTGAGCAGTTGGAGTATCTGACCGACGAAAACGGCAGATATTTGGATACGCTGACCTACGAGCCGAACAGCAACAGTCCCATTCTCCTGCATTATAACGGGAGTGGTTACGATGTTTATTGGCTGAGCTTGGACGTTTCCGCCATGACCGCCACACTTCTGAATTTGGGCACCATCACGGGCTATACCGATGTGGCAGGCTACACGGCAGAGTACTACGGCGGTGCTGCGAGCAGAAATGCGGCGCGTGAGGCACTACCGGCAGCAGATGAGAACGCTGCCGTTCCTATGGAGACAAAACCCGTGCAAGGCAGCATGAACGCCGTATCCGAGTCCGGCAGTCAAACCGTGGACGGTCAGACCTACACCACGCTTACCATCACCGCTGAGGAAGCAGCCGCTTCCGGTATGCTCACCGTGGAGCTGGATGAGAACCTGACGCTCGTGAGCCTGACCAGCCCGGTGGAGCTGCGCAGCTACAATCAGGAGGGCGATACCATCACCTTCGGCTATGCCTCCTCCGTGGAGCTGGCTAAGGGCGCCACGCTGGCAGTCCTGCGGCTGACACAAACCAAGGATGCTGCCGTCGCTGTCACAGAGGTCGAACGGGGCGGCGAGGCCGTCGAGGTCAGGGAGAATGTGAGCCTTCCCCATACGCACAGCACGACACTGACAAATGCCAAGGAAGCTACCTGCACCGAGGACGGCTATACCGGCGATGAGGTCTGCACCGTCTGTGGAGAGACGGTCCGTGCAGGTGAAGTCGTCTCTGCGCTGGGACACGACTGGGGCGAATGGGCTGTGACCAAGGAAGCCACCTGCACCGAAAACGGCGAGGAAATACACATCTGCAAGCGCGACGCCGAACACACCGAGACCCGCGAGATCGAGGCATCGGGGCATAAAACCGAGCGGACGAACGCCAAGGAAGCCACCTGTACTGAGGGCGGCTATACCGGCGATGAGGTCTGCACCGTCTGCGGAGAGACGATTCATGCAGGTGAAGCCGTCTCTGCACTGGGGCACGACTGGGGCGAATGGACTGTGACCAAGGAAGCCACCTGCACCGAAAACGGTGAGGAAACACACACCTGCAAACGCGACGCCGAGCACACCGAGACCCGCGAGATCGAGGCGTCGGGGCATAAAACCGAGCGGACAAACGCCAAGGAAGCCACCTGTACCGAGGGCGGCTATACCGGTGATGAGGTCTGCACCGTTTGCGGAGAGACGGTCAATGTCGGCAAAGCGATCTCCGCTTTGGGGCACGACTGGAGCGCATGGACTGTGAGAAAGGCGCCCACCTGCACCGAAAAGGGCGAGCAGGCGCACGAATGCACCCGCTGCCGCGAAAAGGAAACGCAGGAGCTTCTGCCGATCCGTTGCCCGTCCGAAGGTTACACCGACATGGGCGACAAGAATGCATGGTATCACGACTACATTGATACGATGATTACCAACGGCTGGATGAACGGCATGGAGAACCATCTCTTCCGACCGGAAGCGGATCTCACCCGCGCGCAGTTCGTGACTATCCTCTACCGCATCGCCGGCGAGCCGAGCGTCGAGGGTAAGACCGTCCGCTTCACCGATGTGGAGACCGGCACATGGTACACCGACGCCGTGATCTGGGCGACCGACCTCGGCATCGTCAACGGTATGTCCCTGACGACCTTCGAGCCGGACACGAACATCACCCGAGAGCAGATCGCCGTCATCCTCTACCGCGCGGTCGGAGCACCGAAGCAGGAGAAGGATCTGACCGCCGGCTATCCCGACGCAGACGCGGTATCCGCTTGGGCGAAGGACGCGATGAACTGGGCGATTGCCGAAAAGCTCATCGGCGGCTCCGACGGCAAGCTTCTGCCGCTGGATAACGCTTCCCGCGCAGAGGCTGCAGCCATCCTGCTGCGCATGGTCGCGTTTGCAAACAAAACGTAAACCACAAGGTGCAAAAGCATCCGACCGGCGCACTCCGGTCGGATGCTTTTCAGGAAACGCTGATACGCAGAGGACGACGCGGCGATACGGTAAGGACGGTCGCTCTGAATGGGCGCTTGCATGACGTTATATAGCTTGGAGGTGTTGCACCTGAACCCAAAACCTGTTATAATGTGGGCATCCGACGATCATGGAGGTATGCCTGTGAAAATCGAAATTTTCCGTGAACCCTGCTGGCTTTTGGAAGCAGCGGAGCTGGTCTACAGCATGGTCAACCGGCTTCCAGCGGAGAAGCTGACCGCCGAGGGGACCTACTGCATTCCCGCCGATGCGGTAGAAAAGCTCCGACAGGAGGCCTGCGACGGACTGAACCCGGAGGACAAGGCATTGCAGTATTATTTTCAGGGCGTTCCCGTCGACGGTGTCCCGGAACGGCTGTCCTGCCCCGGATGCTGCATCCTTTATCAGTCCTTGGAGTTGGGGCATCCGGAGCCGGAGGACATGGTGCAGGCGCTGTCTCAGAACTGGCGGCATACGCAGGAAACCAACTGCACGGTCAGCGGGATTGGAGGGTTTTCGATCGGCTTCGAGCCAAACCCGCAGGAGAGCTTTTCCTCTCTGGCAGAGAGTATGGAGAAGCTGCCGGTGCCTTCAGCCTATCAGATGCGGCTGCTGGAGGTGTATTCCGCCTATGACCTGCACCTGAATCGTGTGCTCGCGCTGCTGCTGCCGGTGTGCCGAAAGCTGAAAGCGCTGCTCGTGCCGTGGGTTGCGCGTGCAAAGCCGCTGATCGACCAATGGGAGGACTTCTTTGAAACGCATACGCCGCAGGAATTTCTGCGCAACCGAGCACGCTGCGATGCAGAGCGCTATCAAACCCTGAAGCTGGCAATGCGGTACTTCTCTCCCGACCTGTGCCCGGGCGTGACGGTGGATACAGACCGGTCGGTGCGGTGTATGCTGGGTCTCAGCCGACGCGTGGATCTGCACCGCAACACATCGCCGCATCCGGAGGAGTGGGAACTGACAGCCCTGCGGCTGGTGATGAACCCCGCGCGGTTGGAGATGCTCCGCGCCATGGAAGAGCGCCCCATGGCGGTGCAGGAGCTGGCGCAATTGCTGAATCTGAATGTCGGCTCCGTATCCCGGGACATCAACAGCATGCGCAACGCCAGACTCCTCCTTGCCGATTACTCCGGTTCTCGGAGCTTCTATCGTACCAATCTGCCGGAAATCGAGAAAATGGCGCAGCATATTTTAGACTACCTGCGCAATGCCGCCTCCGGTCAATAACGATATGCCTGTTCCCGCGCCAAAGCGTGCCCACGAAAAGAGAACTGCGGCGATCTTGTGATTCTGTGTATAATGCATGGCGAACCTCCGCTTGTAGGGCACGACGACTCTGTTGTGCCGTCCGTGAAGCGGCAGACAGCAGGTATGAACAAGTTTGTACGCGGTCGGCAGTTCCTGCACCGGCTTATGACTGTCCCCGCCCTACAAAGTGTTTCATGTCAATCATCCATTCGTTCGCTATGCGACTGTGCGCGGAACACGGGATACCCAAAGCTTGGGGCAGGGAGTACGCGCGGTTCCGGCAGGACAGGAAGCCGAGAAACTTTCATGCGTACGCTGCACAATTTTTCACATTGCAGTAGCTTTTTCACTGCAAATTGTGTAAAATAAGAGCAGAAAAAAGGCGATGCGTCCGGAGAAAGGTCGGAATGGCTTGGAAAAGGTCAGGTGGAAGCTGTTTGGGCAGGGTGCGCTTTATGTGCCGGCAGACTGCACCACGGCAGAGAAAATATCCGGCAGCAGCGCGGCGGCACATTACGGATTCACAGCCGCATCGAAGAAGATACAACGGCAGTTGTAACCATTCCGAAGGGAGGGTGTGATCTATGCGAATCTTAGCGGTAGACGACGAAAAGCTCCTGTTGGAGGCTTTGGCAGATGCCATCGGAAAGGCAGAACCTGCGGCAGAGATTTTCTGCTTCCGCAGCGGGAAGGAGGCGCTGACCTTTGCGGCGCAGACTCCCTGTGAGGTTGCCTTTCTCGATATCCATATGCGGGATATGGATGGGATTCTGCTTGCCAAGGAGCTGAAGCGCATCAATCCTACGGTGAATATCATCTTTGCCACGGGCTGCAGCGAATATGCCCTCGATGCCCTTGACCTGCATTGCAGCGGCTATTTGGTGAAACCCATCACGCCGGAAAAGGTGCGGCGGGAGTTGGACGATCTGCGTTATCCCATCCGGCAAAAGCGCGTTTATTTTCAGACCTTCGGCAATTTTGAGGTTTTTGTGGACGGCGTACCGGTGAAATTCAAGTATGAAAAGACCCGGGAACTGCTGGCCTTTCTGGTGGATCGGGGCACCTTCTGCACCAACGGAGAGATTATGGCAGCCCTGTGGGACGAGACCATCAGCGGCTCTTACCTTCGAATGCTGCGGAAGGACTTGACGGACACCTTCCAAAGGGCAGGCTGCGGGGACGTTTTGATGCAGAAGCGGGGCAGCCTTGCCATCGTGCCGGAGCGGGTGGCATGCGATTATTACGACTGGGCACGGGGAGAGCCCCAAGCATGCAACGCCTATCGAGGCGAATATATGACCCAGTACAGCTGGAGCGAAATCACCCACGGTGTTTTGGAAAGCGCTTATTAAAAAAGCAAGGGATTTCTGACAAATTTCGTCAGGAGTCCCTTTTTATATGTCATATATTTGCGTTTTTGTGACGCTTTTCTTGGTATACTTTGTCGAATATTAATTGACCTTTTGGGAAAGGGTGTTGCTTCGTGGAACGTACAAAGAGATTTTTGCCGAACCTGTGGGGAAAGGTTGGGTTCAAGCGTCTTTGCTCGGTCGTTTTAATGATCTGCCTGTTGGCGGCGACCTGTTCCAACATCACATATGCGGCGGAGGACAGTCAGACGACGGAGGACAGCAAGAAACTGCTCAACGGCAGCTTTGAAGAGGGACAGGATTGGACCGATTCGTATCAACAGCCCAATCAGGACGATGTTCCCGCATGGCGCACCACTGCCTTTCAGAACAAAATGGAGCTGTTCCGCAAGAATACAGGAGTATATATAAAACCAAGTGTTATATTAGAGCCTACTGATGGAACCTATGCGGCGGAGCTGAACGCGGACGAGGAAAGCACCCTATACCAAAACGTATCCACCACGCCGTTCAGTGTTTATGAATGGGGTCTTGACCA
>JBJDYD010000065.1:0-11719 GCA_051867015.1 Faecousia sp.
TTCCAGCGACACATAAGGATCCTTTTCTTGATCGGGAATTCTTAAATAATTTCCCAAATGCCTTTTGGGCTTAATTCCGCAGCTTTCATTCGGCCGCTTTTCCTCAACTCTGTAGCAGCCCATCTAATATCATATTGCCATGTGTAGAACAAATCTCCGGAGCTTTCTAAATCAGTATGATAATGCTCCCAAACATATTTGCAAACACCAATAATATCAGACTGTCCACCTAAAGATTCAATTGAGGAATAAAGCATGTTAGGTAAATCATAGCGGTTCATTTGTGTAACTCCTTTCATATGTGCGGTATGTTTATTAATATCACGCGAAAAGAAAAACCACCGCATCAATGATGCAGTGGCATTTCTTGGAGCTGCTATCCAGATTCGAACTGGAGACCTCATCCTTACCAAGGATGCGCTCTACCTGCTGAGCTATAGCAGCATTTCGGACAGCTCTGATATTATAGCAAGGGAAATCCCATCTGTCAACTCTTTTTTTCAAAATTTCCGACTTTTTTCTCCACCCTGCCCAGTGTGTGGGCAGGGTGGTTTTCATTTCGGCAGGATGACACGGAAGGTCGAACCTTTGTTTGGCTTACTGACGACCTCGATCAGTCCGTCGGAAAGCTCGACGATGCGCTTGACCAAGGATAAGCCCAGCCCGTTGCCAAGTGCCTTATGCGATGCGTCACCCTGATAGAATTTTTCAAAGATACGCTCCTGCACCTCCTGCGTCATGCCGCAGCCGTGGTCGGTGATGCTGACGACGACGCACTCCTTTTGGTCGAGCAGGCGGATCTCAATCGTCTGTCCGCGCTCGCTGAACTTGACGGCGTTCGAAATCAGATTTGTCCAGACGTGCATCAGCAGCGCTTCACAGCCGTTCAATGTAACCTCGTCCAAGTCAACATTAAAGACGATATCCTTCTCTGCCCACGCCGATTCAAGCGACACGACCGCCTGCCGAATCTGCTCGTCCAAGCGGAAGTCCTTATACTGCTCTGCCAGCGATTTGCTTTCGATCTTTGAAAGCATCAGGATATTGCCGACCAGATCGGTCAGTCGGTGGGTGTTATAGAGGATTTTATCCAAATACTCCCCGCGCTCCTCCGCCGTCAGCGTCGGCTCCTGCAAAAGCATGGCATAGCCCTCAATGGCGGTCAGCGGCGTCTTGAATTCGTGCGAGACATTCGCCACGAAGTCGTTACTTAAAGTAGAGATGCTGTTCAGCTCGCGTACCATCGCATTAAAATTGCGGAAGGTTGTCTGCACCTCCTCCAGTTTGCTCGAATCGCTGACGGTAATATCAAAATTTCCCCGCGCAACTTCTTTCGAAGCCTTGCTGAGCTTGACCATCGGCGCAAGGATGCGTCTGCCGATAAAATAACTCATCAGCGCCGCCGCGACCGCCGCCACGACGAACAGCGACGCAAGCATGGAAAAGCTGAGTTGATAGACTACACCAAGCGCGTCGAGCAGGAACAGCACACCTGCGACCATGCCGGCGGAAAAAAGAATGATAATGAAGATGATCAGATAATAATATGTCCGCATACGCGGCGATAGCTTCTCATTCATGCCGCTTCACCGCCTTATAGCCGATGCCGCGCACGGTGACGATTTCGAAATCCGGATTATCTCGGAAACGGTCGCGCAGGCGGTTGATATGCACGTCAACCGTGCGCGCCTCGGTCTGCGACTCCACGCCCCAAATGTCGTCCATGAGCTGCTGGCGCGTAAAAATATGGTTGGGCGACGAGATAAGCTTATACAAAAGCAGGAATTCCTTCTGCGGCAGAATTGTCTCCGTGCGTCCGCTGCGGACGGAGAAGGAGTCATATTCAAAGGTCGTGTCGCCGATGCTCTGCCGCCGCTCCGCGACGATTTGCGCTCTGCGGAGGAGGGCATTGACTCGCAGGACAAGCTCATTGACATTGATCGGCTTAACCATATAATCGTCCGCACCGGCTATAAAGCCGAACTGCATATTCTGAAAGCTGTCCTTGGCGGTAATCATCAGCACAGGGATCTGATTACCCGCATCGCGCAGGGAACGCACAAGCGCATAACCGTCCATCCGCGGCATCATGATGTCCGAAATGATCAGATCGATATACTCATGCTCGAGCATCTCCAATGCCTCCGCGCCGTCGGACACGCCGATGGCATGAAAGCCGTTTCTTGTCAGCACACGGCAAAAAAGCTGCTGCAGTTCCGCGTCATCCTCCGCGACTAAGATCTTGAACATTGTGTTTTCACCTCTGCTGTTCAGTATACCATAGCATCGCGCGGATGGAAAGGAAAAATCAACAAAAATTTATTGTCCCGTTGATATTGAGTTGATAATTCATGACTATACTTTAGGTAAATGAGAAAGAAACGGTGCAGGTGATGCAGATGAAAGAAAAACGCACCCGCAAAGAAAAGCGGGAGCTTCGAAAGCAAGACATTCAGCGGCGGCTCAAACGCAAGAGCCGCGCTACGCTGATCACCTACGCAGTCATTCGCGTGCTGATCGTCGGCGTGATGATCCGCTCGCTGTTGGCGGGCAGAACAGAAAACGTCTTCACCTGTCTGCTCTCCCTGCTTCTGCTCTATCTTCCCTCGATTGTCGAGCGAAAGCTTGAAATGCATCTGCCCACTGCGCTGGAGATCACAGTCGTTGTGTTCATCTTTGCCTCCGAGATTTTGGGCGAGATTGCGTGCTTCTATGTCACCGTTCCGTTTTGGGACAAGGCGCTGCATACGATCAGCGGCTTTATCTATGCGGCGGTCGGCTACTCGATGGCGGACATTCTCAACCGCGATAAGCGCACCAGCTTCCGCCTCTCCCCCGCCTTCCTCGCCGTGGTGGCATTTTGCTTCTCCATGACCATCGGCGCGCTATGGGAAATTTTTGAATTCTCGGTGGATAATCTTCTGATGAAGGATATGCAGAAGGACACCGTGATACAGCATATCACCTCCGTCACGCTTGACCCCACGCGGAGCAACATCCCGATCACGATCTCCGGCATTACGGACACCGCCGTCAACGGTGAGAGCCTCGGTTTGGGCGGCTACCTCGACATCGGGCTGTATGATACCATGGAGGATCTGATTGTTAATATGATCGGCGCTTTGGTGTTCAGCGTCGGCGGTTTTTTCCAGCAGAAGAGAAAGCACCGCTCCAAAATGGCGGAGTATTTCGCCCCCGTAGCGGACACAAACATAGAGGAGGCTGCACAAAATGAGTGAAGAAGAAAGAGCAAAAATCGAAAAAGCACAGCGAGCGGATACCGACCGTATCTTCACGCTGCCGAATATGTTGAGCTTTTTCCGCTTATTGCTGATCCCGCTGATTGTCTTTCTTTATGATCGCGGGCAATATTGGGGCGCGTTCGGCGTTCTCGTCCTGTCCGGCGCGACGGATGTGATCGACGGCTGGATTGCCCGCACATTTCACCTTGTCTCCGATTTCGGCAAGGCCATTGACCCCGTTGCTGACAAGCTGACACAGATCGCAGTGCTCTTATGTCTGATGCCGATGAAATACTGGTGGGTGGTTGGCATCTTGCTCTTCAAGGAGATCACCATCGGCATTCTGACGCTGATAGCGCTGCACCGCACGCACAAGGTCTACAGCGCCGGCTGGTACGGCAAGCTCTGCACCGTCGTGATCTATCTTTCGATGGGTACACTGATCCTTTGGGAGGTCGTAATCGGCTCCCCTGTTCCCTCGTGGTTTGTGTTGATTGACGCAATCGTAATCTCGGCGCTCGTTTTACTGTCGTTTGTAAAGTACTTCCTCTATTTCACAAGGATCCTGCGTGACGCCCGCGAGGAGGAGCCGCGGGAGAAGTCATGAGGCGGCGCTTTTTGGAGTTTTGGGTGGAACGCCGCGAGCGGATCGGCAACCGCCTGCGTTACGGCTCACAAAAGCGCTATGTCCGCTGTCCCGCATGCAGAGCGGTGCAGTCGATCCCCTTGAGTCACGGTCAAACCAAGGTCGTCTGCCGCCGCTGCGGAGAGATCTTTTTAAGAAGAATGTAAAAAACGGCCTGACGGTGTTTTGCCGTCAGGTCTCATTATATTGTGGGGCGGAACATATCTCCGACGATGCAGGAAGTAACGGCTGCGTACAAAGCAGCGAAAATAGTAGATTGCCACGTCGCTGCGCTCCTCGCAATGACAAATGAGGGTAGCCTTCCCCGTGTCATTGCGAGGAGCGCAGCGACGCGGCAATCTCTCGTAGGAACTGCCGACTGTATACGAGCCCGGCGGCACATATCGTCTGCCGCTTACGCGGTCAGCCGGGACATATTCCCTGCATAGCTCTCTGCGCGGGCAGCGTTTGTATTACTCGATCTTCGTAAAGCGGCGGTAGGTCTTGCCGTCGCGCTCTACGATTTCATTCCACATGGATGCGGGACGCACCCAAATACCCCGTTCGCCGTAGAGCGCGCGGTAGACGACCATCTCCTCCAGCGTCTCCGAGTGCCGCGCGGTATACAGCACCTCATATTCATTGCCCTTAAAATGGCGGTATTTTCCCGGTATAATCTCCATATTGCAACCCTCCTGTGCATATGATACCAGCCTGCACGCTTCCATGCAAGTTTTTTCTTTTCTTTCCCGGGAAATTGTGGTATACTATATTTTAGCTTATCTGATAATAATTACGGAGGCATTATGGAAGAACTGCTGCAAACTCTCGCGGCTGAGCTGAATAAGCCGCTGCAATATGTCAAAAATGTCGTGGAGCTGCTTGTCGAGGGCAACACCATTCCCTTCATCGCCCGCTACCGCAAGGAGCTGCACGGCGCGATGGACGACACCACCCTGCGCACCCTCGCAGACCGCCTGCAATACCTTCGCAATCTCGCGCAGCGCCGCGAGGAGATCCGCAAGTCCATCGCCGCGCAGGACAAGCTGACGGACGAGCTTTCCTCCGCCATCGACGGCGCCGCGACTCTCTCGGAATTGGAGGATCTCTACCGTCCCTATAAGCCCAAGCGCCGCACCCGCGCAACCGTAGCAAAGGAAAAGGGCTTGGAGCCGCTGGCGCTGAAGCTCTTTGCACAGGAACGCGATCTGCCCGCACCGGAGGAGCTGGCGCAGGAGTATATAACCCCTGATCTCGGCGTGAATACCGCGGAAGAAGTTCTCGCAGGCGCGTCGGACATCGTCGCGGAGATGATCTCGGATGATGCCGCCATTCGGAAGACGCTGCGTTCACTCATGCAGCGAATGGCTCTCATGCGTACAACCGCTGCCAAAGGAAAAGAGGAAGAAACCTCCGTCTATCAGCTCTATTATTACTTTTCTCAGCCGCTTTCCAAATTACAGGGGCATCAGGTTTTAGCGATCAACCGCGGTGAGCGGGAGGGCTTCTTGAAGGCTTCCATTGAGGTCGACCGTGAGCAGGCGCTCATTTGCGTGCGCCGCGCCATTCTGATCCCGGGCAGCAGCGCGACCGCCTTTGTCCGCGCTGCCGCTGAGGACGCCTATGACCGTCTGATCGCGCCGAGCATGGAGCGCGAGCTGCGCACCACTCTGACGGACAACGCCAATGAGGGCGCAATTCATAATTTTGCGCTCAATCTGCGTCCCCTGCTGATGCAGCCGCCGGTCAAGGGGCATGTGACCATGGGACTTGACCCCGGCTACAGCCACGGCTGCAAGGTCGCCGTCGTGGATGCCACGGGCAAGGTGCTTGACACTGCCGTGGTCTACCCAACCTTCTCCAAAGCCAAGCGGGACGAGGCAATCGCGAGGCTTGCCGCCCTGATCCGCAAGCACGGCGTCGAGCACATCGCCATCGGCAACGGCACCGCCTCCCGCGAGACGGAGAGCGCCGTCTGCGAGCTGCTGGGCAAGGTATCGGGCGTTTCCTACATGATCGTCTCCGAGGCCGGCGCGTCTGTCTATTCCGCCTCGCCGCTCGCCGCGGAGGAGTTCCCCCAGTATGATGTCAATCTCCGCAGTGCGGTCTCTATCGCAAGAAGAATGCAGGATCCGCTGGCGGAGCTGGTGAAGATCGACCCGAAAGCCATCGGCGTCGGGCAATATCAGCACGATCTGCCGGAAAAGCGGCTCGATGAAGCTCTCGGTGGCGTAGTCGAGGACTGCGTCAACGCAGTCGGCGTCGATCTCAACACCGCCTCCGCCTCCCTCCTGCGCAGAGTCTCCGGTCTGAACGCTACGACGGCAAAGAACATCGTCGCCTTCCGCGAGGAAAACGGCGCGTTCACTGCCCGCAAACAGGTTTTGAAGGTACCGAAGTTAGGCGCGAAGGCATATGAACAGGCGGCAGGCTTCCTCCGCGTGCCGGAGAGCAAGCAGATTTTGGACAACACGGGCGTCCATCCCGAATCCTACGACGCAGCGGAGAAGCTTCTAGCGCTGTGCGGCTATACCCTCCAAGATGTTGCGGAGGGCGAGCTTTCGGAGCTTCCCAAGCGCGCCGAGGCCTTCGGCATGGAGCAGGCGGCAAAGGAATGCGGTGTCGGCGTGCCGACTTTAAGGGATATCATTAAGGAATTATGCAAGCCCGGCCGTGACCCACGCGACGAACTGCCCGCACCGATTCTGCGCACGGATGTTTTGGAAATGAAGGATCTAAAGCCCGGCATGGTGCTGACCGGCACGGTGCGCAATGTCATTGACTTCGGCGTATTCGTCGATATCGGCGTGCATCAGGACGGTCTGGTGCATATCTCCCGCGTCTGCGACCGCTATATCAAGCACCCCTCCGAGGTCGTCTCGGTCGGTGATATCGTCAAGGTTGCCGTTTTAGAGGTCGATGAAAAGCGCAAGCGCATCAGCCTCACCATGCGCGACCTCCCAAAAGAAACCTGAATTATCAAAAAACTGACGGCACCAAACCGTCAGTTTTTTTATGGTTCACATGCGCCTCTGTACCTCGGGGACATGTCCGCGCCCTACAAAAATTATCCTTCGTTCTCGTAGATCGGGCGGATGCTTTTGCGGCTGCGCCAAATTGTCAGCCAGCAGCAAGTCAGCGAGAACGCCGCGCCGAGGGTAACACACAGGCGGTAGTCCAGCACCTCGCCCAGCGCACCGATGGCAAGACTCATCACACTGCACGATGCCATGATGCACATACTCTCAAAGGCATTGACGCGGGCGCGCAGATGCTCCGGGATATAGCGCTGCACCGCCGCCTGCCGCATCGTCGCACTGTTGATGCCGAAGAACCCCGCGCAGGCGCGGTTGACGAGCATCAGAGGATACGGCAGCCACAAGAGGCTCATGTCCATCGCTTCATAGAACTGATACACACCGAAAATAAACCCGAATTTCTTCTTCGGCGCAAGCTTCATGCGGTACTGCACCGCGCCGCCGATGCTTCTGCCCAAGAATTCCGCCACCGAGAACAGGGAGTACATCGCAGCGGAGAACCCCGGCGCCGTGCGGAAGAACGCGATCAGCAGCGGACCGTAGCCATTGCCCACGCCGTTGGTAATCGCCATATAGCCATAAATATTCCGCAGCCCGCGCTCCTGTTTTAAGTACCGCGCCGCCTCCTTGATGTCGCTCCACCACAGGCGCAGGGAGAAGCGCTCCCCATCCAAGCGTCTTTCCTCAACAAGGCGAATACGGCTTTCCACCAGCGCCGCCAGCACGGAAAGTCCCGCCTGCATGATGAGCAGCCATGCGACGCCCAACCATTCAAACAGCACCGCCGCAACAGGCATCATGATCACCTTCAGCACCGGATAGAGCATGGACGAGACGGTGTAGCCCTTTTGCTCCATGCCCTCCGGAATGAGCTTCGGATAAATGCTGTTATACGCCAGCTCGTCAAACGCGCCGAGGCTGGACAGCAACAGTGAAAAGCCGAGATAGCCCACATAGGAGAATTTGAAAAACAGCAGATACAGACCCGCGAGGGCGTAGAGCACACCGTTGAGCAAATCGCCGCCGACCAAAAAGGGCTTGCGCGGCATACGGTCCATCCACGGCGCAACGATGAGCGGCAGGACAAAATACGGCACGAGCTGGATGGCAAGGATCAACGCCGAAGCAAGCGTGCTTCCCGTCTCGTCGAACACCAAAAAAGAAAGCGCAAAGCCGCCCGTGATACCGCCGATTGCACCGAGCGCACTGGCAACCGTGACGAGCGTAAAATTTCTTGTCCAAAGTTTCTGTTTCAAACTTCTCACCTCGCCATGATTGTATCACACTGTTAAAAAAATAAAAACCCGCTTCTTTTGAGAAAATTTTCTTAAAAGAAGCGGTTAAATCACATTTATTCAGATTTTAATAGGAAAATCTCGAATCAGCTCATAAGCAAGGCGGTACTGCCGCGAAGCGGTGTACCATTCCAGCACCCAAGGCAGATGGAAAGAGGCGTAGCCGATGGGCAAGCTCCTGCGGCACTCCGCGAAAACCGCAAGCAGCATTTCGCCGTATTCCGCAAGGCGCAAATAGTCCTTATGCTCCAATCGAAAGCGCACCAACGCGCACATTCGCTGCGCCAACTCCGTCGGCGGATACTCCGAGGGCATATTCTTCGCGCGGTCGAGGGCGGCAAGCGCCTCCTCGGATTTTCCAAGCTTTTCGCAGCAGACGGCAAGCTTATGCAGGCTCATCACCGTGTGCGCTTCCAACGCGGAAAAATAGCGGTACGCTTCATCATACTGTCCCGTCTCCAGCTGCGCGGACGCCGCATTATACCGCATATCCGTGACCGACTCCGTATCGCCGAGCGCACGGGCAAGCCTTATGGCAATGCGGTAATGCGCATTCATCTCCTCCATGTTGCGCTGATTGCAGTAGCAGTTTCCCATATACATCTGCGCCAGCAGCATCAGCCGCGCCTCGCCGTTTGCCGCCGCCTGTTCATAGCTCGAACGCAGCAGCTCGACGGCATGGGTATAGCTCCCGCCGCGCTCATACGCGCCGATCCCCGCCATCAGAGAAAGGTAGGCGCAAGGATACAGGCGCATTGCCTCCTCGTCCCTGCTCTGCAACAGTCGCAGTAAGGCAAGACGCTTATTGTCAAAATACGGTTCAAACCTCTCCGCAAGCGCAGCGTCCTTCTGTAAAAACGCCCGCATGAGCGCGGCGTCCGGCGCATAGACGCAGTGCGTCAGGTGTTCGGTCTGCGCAGAAAGCTCCGCCTCGCAGGCGGAAAGCGTCGCAGCGTCATAGGAAAACACCGCCTCATAGAAACGCTCCGTCAGCTCCTTTGCCCATGAAAGCGTCGCTTCGTCGTCATACCACGCCAGCTCCAGCCGCGCAAACAGCAGGCGCAGGAGTTCCGGACTTGCCTCCGCCTTGCCCTGTTCAATCTTTGACAGGTAGGACACCGCGCAGATTCCGCTGCACAGTCCCTCCTGACTCCACTGCCGTTCCTCCCTCGCCTGCCGGATCACTGCCCCGGGATAAAGCCGCATACCGCTCGCCTCCTTCGCCGCCATCATAGCAGAAAGCCGACACTTTGACAAGGCGCAAGAACAGTTTTTTTATCGAAGAAGCGAAAATAATTTCAGCTTTTGTCTGCAATTTGGGAAATAATATTCCCCGTATCTTGTATTTCGACAAAATGCTCGCACTATATATGGTATTCTGTCTCAAGAGGTGCAGGGCCGCAGAGAAATTACGACTGCGGTCATGTCATCCTCCGCCGGCAGGCCGGAGATCAGCAGGGCGGCAAGCTCCCGCGCCGACTCTCCGCTGTACGCCGCAATGGCGGCTTCGGTCTGCGCTCCTCCTGCTCCATCGCTGACAAGAACAAGCATCTCCCCCCGTTTCAGGGACAGACGGTACTGCTCCGGTGTGTTCTCTCCTCCCACCCCCACACCGGGCGGCGGTGCCGCTGTCCCGATTTTTTTCGCCTCATATTTATCCCGCCAATAAGACGGTGCAGAACCCCATTTATATAAAACAGCAGCTCCGCTGAACAGGTCAAGACTGAGCAGGTCGATGGTTGTGAAGCGGTCTGCGCCGCGCAAAACCTCTGCGCCGTTGTATATTTGCAATGCGGCTTCCGGCGCAAGCCCTGCGCGGAGCAGATGCTCCAAGAGCTGCACCGTTTCGGCGCTTAGACGGGATGCTTCCTCCCCCGTGCCCATACCGTCGCACAGCAGCACAAAATAATCGCCCCGCGTCCCGCGAAAGCACGCGCCACGGTCGCCGTTGGCGCGGTTTCCGTTCTTTCCGACGCTGCAAATGCCGACCTCCGGCACAAAGGACAGCTCCTTCACTTTGGATGCAGACTTTTGCGATTCCACGGTTCTTAGGTATTCGGCAAGGCAGCCAAGCTCCTGCTCGATCACACGGCGGCTTTCTTGCAGCTCCATGCGGTAGCGTCGGCGGAACAGCATGCCCTCCATCTCCCCGTTGATCGCAGTGACAAAGCCCTCCATGTGGCAGCAGTGATCCCGAAAGCTTTGCGGGAAGTCCTCTACCTCGGCAGCGCCGCGCTCGATGATCCGTCTTGCAGCACCGGTCAGCGCCTCGTAAGTCTCCTCCGCGCGATGCTCCCAGCAGCGGTGGAAGCGCGCGCAGCAGCGGCAAACGCGCTCCGCCGCCCCATCATAGACGCTCTCGGCTTCGCTTGCAGAGGGATTTCCCGCACTCTGCGGCAACCGGCTGCGCAAAAGCTCCAGCACCTGCGCGGCGTTCTCCAATCTTGCCCCAGCCGCGTCGGAGGGTTCCTCGCCGATCTCATACCAACCGAACCGCCTTGCAAGCATTCCAAGCGCCGCGCCCGCACAGATCACCATACAGCTTCCCGCACTTGCCTCACCAAACAGCGCAAGCGTCAGATTCGGAAGCATCGCGAAGCAAAGCGTGCATACCGTCCGATGCTCCGTACGCGCGAGACGGCGGCAGAGTACGGCAGGCAGCAGCAGCGCAACCGTCGCGTGTGTCTGCGCGCCGAACACATCCAACGCAATTCCAAACACGGCTGCCGGCAGCAGCTCCTGCCGCGCGCAGCACAACGCAACCGCGCAAAGCAGTCCGAGATCCGCCTGCGGCACCAAGGTCGAAGCACCCGCCGCCAATGCTGCCGTCAGGAGCAGCCGCGCGGTCGGATTCCCGTGCAGGGCGCTGCGAAAGGCCGCGCAGCCGACGCCCGCCAGTGCAGCCCGGAGCGCCCAAAGTGTCACTGCGCCCTCCCCGCCAAGCAGTCCCACCCCGCTCAGCACCGCGCATACGCCCGCCGTCAGGCAGGGAGAAAACCACCGGAAGCGGGGCAGGCTTGTCCCTTGAAAGACCGCCGACTGCGCTAAGGACATCATGCACAGCGCGTTCAGCTCCGCCGCCTCCGCTCCGTCACAGCGCAGATAATAGCCGACACACGCACCGAGCGCCGTAACAATCGCACGCAGCCCGAACGGTTGGGCAGCAACCAAGCAAGCCGCAAGCGGCAGCGCTTTTCCAAAGATTTCCGTGCCGCTTAAAAGGAAGCCGCCGCAGAGCAGCAGCAGACTGTCCCGCAGCAATACGCCCCGCTCGCTCAGCGTTTTTCCCCGCAAAAGCCCCCGTCCATTCGGCAGCAATTTCTGCACGCCTGTTCCTTTCATGCCAGAACCCCCGCAATCACACGATTTTTCTCGATTTTATCATGGGGCACGCACCAAGGCTGTCGGGAAATGCGCGGGGAAATGCTTTCTTTTATTTGACAGCGCGCAGCTCCGGTGATATGATCCCGAATTTGACAGCAAACAGAAGCAGGAAGGCCCGCAAACCATTGGGACACA
>JBJDYD010000066.1:0-2570 GCA_051867015.1 Faecousia sp.
TGTCCAAGGTGTTTGTTCATGTTTCTCGTTGTTTAATTTACAAGGTACATCGCCGCTCTCGCAGCCTATATGAAAAGCTGTCCGTGACTTCATTGAGCGAGCTCTCCGTCGCGGTGCATCTTTTACATAATAACACAATGTTTTCGGCTTGTCAAGCACTTTTTTCATCTTTTTTAAGATTTTTCGGTGTTTGTTTTGCCTCCCGCAAAGTGCTCCGCTATTCTATCAAAGAAATTCCCGGTTGTCAACACTTTTTTTAAGATTTTTTAAACTTTTTTTCGCGTCCCAAGAGATAGTGTGATAATTGGAAAAATACCCCAAAATATAGTTGTTCCGACTGCGATAAGTGCTGCGGGAAGGAGCTTTGACAGCCACATTGCGCTGCCGCCGAGGGCAAAATTCAGCAGCGCCGTACATTTCTCCGCCTTTGGCAGGAACGCGCCGAGAATGCGTCCGTTTGCCGCGCAAATTAATGCCAGCAGGCAAAAACCGCCTGCGGTCAGGGCTGCGGACACCAGCGGTTCCAGACGCTCCATGGCACCGAGGACACTGACGCTTTTCGCGGCGGTGTAGAACGGAAAGCGATCCTCCGAGGCAACTGCCGGGGATAGTGTTCCCACGGTAACGGCGGCACAGAGGGTCGCAAACACAACACCGAGGAGAAGCCATGGGGCGCATTTGCTCTTTTCTCCGCTGCCGCCGAGGTAAAGGACAACCGTCGGGCACAGTACTGCCGTCAGGCGTTTCCAATCAACGGAGGTCTGCGGTGCAAGCCACGCAAGGTGCACCTTCGGCAGGGCGAAGCCGAGAATCAGCGCAAAGAATATCAGCAGCGCAAAAAACACGATTGCACCGACGCGCAGGACAACCGCCTCACCGCGCTCCGCCGCATATGCCGCAAGCAGGAGCAGCAACAGTCCGATCAGAGGAAAGGTGTTGCCCTTGGGATAGGCGGCGCAAAGCTCTCCCGCCGTGCTGCCGAGCAAAAGCAGATTCCACAGGAGGACAAGCAGAAGCACACACCGTCCGATCGGAGCGCGCGCCGCAATTTCTGACAGCGTATGACCGCATTTCCTGCGTAAGGCGATGAGGACGGCGAGGAGCAGCGCGCAGAAGCTCGACGCCGCAGCCGTCCACAGCCAGCCTGCGCTCGGCAGATGCAGGACGGCAGGCACGAGAAAGGCGCAAAACCCCAGCGCATAAAGCCGACGCGCAGCAGAATTCATTCCACAGTCTCCTTTTTGAAAGAATGAACGAATTGGTTCACAGTCTGCAGTTCCTGCACGCGGGACGCCGGCGACGGCGTCCCCTACGGGCGGGTGCGGAAAACGGACTTTTGCGCAGTCGGTAGTTCCTGCACCGGGCGGCTGATAGCCGCCCCTACGGCGTGAACTGTGAAATTTCTCGTAGGGGCGGCTATTAGCCGCCCGCGTTTCAAATCCGCGCGGAGGTCGGCGACGGTGATTTGGCTTTCGTGGGCGCTGAGGTATTCGTGCAAGCCCTCGGGGTCTTGCAGTGCGCCGGCAAAATAGACCTGCGCCGCGGGACGAAGAATGCCGCTTTCCAAGGCATCGGAAATGAGGGAACGGTCGCAGAAGATGATTTGCTCCGCCGTATCGAAAAATACCTCGCCGGAGGCATTTTTACGCAGATTCTCGACGGCGTCCTCCCATGTTGCGCCCTCGCCGGTGCCGACCTCGCTGACAATTGTTACGCCGCTGTCCGTTCGCGCCGCCTGCACCGTCAGCAGAGGCAGCAGGCGCGCCGTTTCATATTCCCGAAAGGGCAGACCGAAGACAAGCGTTAGGACGGCGGCGGCGATGAGATAAAGCCATTTCATGCGAAAACTCCCTTTTTTATTTAGTGAATAGTGAATGGTGAACAGTGAATAGGTAAACCGGCGCTTCGATCTTGACTGTTTTCCGCCGCCTTATTCGCGGTGGAGGCTGCCTGCATGAGATTGCACCCGCAGGGGGTATGCAGCATCCGTAACGCTCGTTCCTCACGGACGGCTGCCCTACCGCGTCGCTGCGCTCCTCGCAATGACATGGTGGGTAGGTTTGTACAATTCGGTAGTTCCTGCACCGGCGGGGACATGTCCCCGCCCTACAGGGAGTTTCATGACAATGACACGGGGAATGCTGCCCCATTTGTCATTGCGAGACCAGTGCGCACACTGGTCGTGGCAATCTCAGGCTGTGAGTTTGTACGCACTTGGTACTTCCTGCACGAGATTGCCACGTTGCTGCGCTCCTCGCAATGACAGCGAGGGGAAGTTTGTACGCAGTTGATAGTTCCTACACCGGTCGGGACATGTCCCCGCCCTACAGGGAGTTTCATGACAATGACACGGGGAATGCTGCCCCATTTGTCATTGCGAGACCAGTGCGCACACTGGTCGTGGCAATCTCAGGCTGTGAGTTTGTACGCACTTGGTACTTCCTGCACGAGATTGCCACGTTGCTGCGCTCCTCGCAATGACAGCGAGGGGAAGTTTGTACGCAGTTGATAGTTCCTACACCGGTCGGGGCATGTCCCCGCCCTACAATTTTAATCTGCGCGGAGCGCTC
>JBJDYD010000067.1:0-11501 GCA_051867015.1 Faecousia sp.
CGTGCCCTACGGGCTACCTACAGTTTTAAGCGTTACAGGCTAGTAGGGGCGGCTACCAGCCGCCAGCCGGTACTGGGAAACGGGTTTACATGCAGTCGGTAGTTCCTGCGTCCCCGCCCTACAGTCATCCAAAAATCACAGTCCCAAGCCTTTTTGCAGGTTCACGACGAAGTCCTGCACATTCGTCACGATGCCGCGGGCGGACAGGCTGCCGCGGTCAGCGAGCTTGTTGACAACGAATTCCGATACATCGACGCAGTAGAAATAGATCTGCCGCACCGTACCGTCGGGCAGGACGCGGTAGGACGGGGTCATGTTGCCCGTGGCGATGGTGTGCAGCATCGTCGCCATGGAGATAACCGTCGTGGCGCTGCGGATCTGATCGCGCATCGCGTTCTGCGCGGCGTAGACGTCCCCATAGACCGGCGGCAGCGGGCCGTCGTCGCGGATGGAGCCGCCGAGGACATAGGGCACGCCGCACTTTTCGCAGCTGTAGATAATGCCGTTGTCTATGTGCTCATTCTCAATGAACGCCTTGATGCTGCCGTGATAGCGCACGCGGTTGATGAGGTCGAGATGGTTATAATGCCCGTTCGGCATGGATTCCTGCGTGTAGATATCCTGCCCCAACGCGGTGCGCAGATAGGCACCCTCCAAGTCATGGGTGGCAAGGGCGTTGCCCGCCAAAACCGCGTGGACATAGCCGTTTTCAATCAGCTTTGCCATCGCTTTGCGCGCGTCGGCATCAAAGGCAAAGGCAGGACCCATGACCCAGACGATCTTACCGTGGTCACGCTCGTATTTGAGCAGCTCATAAAGCTCGTCATAGTCGCGGGAGAACGCCGTCTCGCGGGAACGGTTCTGACGGAAGGCAAAGACATCCTTCTCCGCCTTCTGCTCGCGGAAGCCGTCAGGATGGACGAAGATGCCCTCCTCGCAGTTTTCCGTCCGTCCCGTGACGATTAAGTCGCCCTTTTTCAGCAGACGGAACTCGCGGACAATGATTTTCCCGTTTTCGTAGACCGCCACGCAGTCCATGCGGCTCTCCTCCGCCAAAAGCCACTGTCCCCCGATTTTGAAATACTCGGGGAAAATGCTCATGGCGTGATAATGCTCGGGCGCGACGCCGTCAAAGGGCGCGGGCTTTAAGACAACCTCGGGGGCGTTCTGAAATCTCGCCTCGGAAAAATCGGGCGGGAAATATGGCTTGAGTGAAAACATATTCTTCTCTCCTTTCGTATATCCGCATTATACCGCAGGAATTTCGTTCTTGCAAGACATAGGAGGCAATTATGCTGATTTGTATTTTCGGAGAAAGCTGCACGGGTAAGACCACCCTCGCGCAGTGGCTCCTTCCCTACTGCAAAGCCACGCTCTACCACGGCAAGGACTATCTCCGCCTTGCCAAAAGCGAAGCGGCGGCAAAGCAAAAATTCCGCGCGCTTTTGGAAAATGCCGCAGACGGCGACAGCAGCATCATCTTTGTCACGACGGAAAAGGAAAACCTGTCTCTCCTGCCGGAGCACTGCGTGCGCATTCTCGTGACCGCGCCGCTGCCCGTCATTCAGGAGCGCTTTGCCAAGAGAATGGGTGGAACACTTCCCCCGCCCGTCGCCGCGATGCTCGAGCGCAAGCACGGCAGCTTTGATCACGAGCCCCACGACCTGCTTGTGGAAAACGGGCAGGAAGATCTTGACGCGATCCTTCGTCTGCTGCGCCGATGAAGCATATCGTACTCGGTATTTTCGCGCCGGTGGACGCGGGCAAGACGACGCTCTCCGAGGCGCTGCTCTACCGCTCCGGGCAGCGCAGACAGCTCGGCAGGGTCGACCGCGGCGACGCGTTTTTAGATAACCACAGCTTAGAGCGCGCGCGGGGCATTACGATTTTTTCCAAGCAGGCGCGCTTTCAGACGGAACGCCTCTCCGTCACCTTGGTGGATACGCCCGGTCATGTCGATTTCGCCCCGGAGGCGGAGCGCGCCATGGCCGCACCGGATTACGCGGTCTTGGTCGTCAGCGGTACGGACGGCGTGCAGGCGCACACGGAAACGCTATGGAAGCTCCTGCGCCGTTATCACATTCCCACCCTGCTGTTTTTTAACAAAATAGATCTCCCGGGCGCTGACAAAAGGCGTCTATTAGAGGACGCCAAAGTACATTTGAGCGAGTTTTGCGCGGAGTTGAGCGATTTTGAGAGTATCGCCCTCTGCGACGAAGGGGCATTGGAAGCCTATCTGACAGACGGCTCCATGCCCGACGAGACAATTGCTTCCCTTTGGGCGGAGGAGAAGTTTTTCCCCTGCCTGTTCGGCGCTGCGCTGCATTTAGAAGGCGTGGATGAGCTGCTTTCGGCTTTGGAGCGCTTTACCAAAGAACCGTATTATCCGGACGAATTTGCAGCAAGGGTATATAAAATCGCCCGGGACGCGCAGGGCAACCGACTGACCTTTTTGAAGGTCACGGGCGGCAGTCTCCGCGTGCGGATGCCCATTGCCTACACCCCCCGGGGCGGGGCGCGTGTGGAGGAAAAGGTCACACAGATTCGCCTGTATTCCGGCGCGGACTACACGCAGACGGAGCTTGCCGTGGCGGGAACGGTCTGCGCGGTTACAGGGCTTTCCTCCCTGCTCGCAGGCGACTGTCTCGGCGCGCAGGCGGAGGGCAAAACCGCTCTGCTTGCGCCTGTGATGACCTACCGCATTGGGCTGCCCGCAGGCGCGGAGGTGCGCACGGTGCTTCCAAAGCTCCGCGAATTGGAGGAGGAGGAACCGCAGCTGCGCATTGTTTGGGACGAGCGTCTGCGGGAAATTCACGCCCAGCTCATGGGGCAGGTACAGATTGAAGTGTTAAAAGCGCTGATCTTGGAGCGCTTTGATCTCGAAGTCACCATTGACGGCGGGCGCGTGTCCTACCGTGAAACGATTGCCGATACCGTTGAGGGTGTCGGGCATTTTGAGCCGCTGCGGCATTACGCGGAGGTGCATCTGATCCTCTCTCCCCTTCCGCAAGGGAGCGGGCTGCAATTTGACAGCATTTGTTCCGAGGATGTCCTCGACCGCAACTGGCAGCGCCTCATTCTAACGCATTTGGAAGAAAAGACCCATCTCGGCGTCCTGCTCGGCGCGCCGATCACCGATATACGCCTCACCCTTGCGGCAGGGCGCGCCCATCTTAAGCACACCGAGGGCGGCGACTTCCGACAGGCGACCTACCGCGCCGTAAGGCAGGGCTTGATGCAGGCGCAAAGCGTCCTGTTAGAGCCGTTTTACCGCTTCCGCCTGACCGTCCCCGCCGCGCAGCTCGGGCGCGCAATCAATGACCTGCGGGCGATGGGAGGCTCCTTCGGCGCTCCCATACAGGAGGGCGAAATGACCGTTTTGGAGGGCAGTGCGCCCGTGTCCGAAATGCAGTCCTACATGTCCGAGGTCGTCGCCTATACGCGCGGACAGGGCAAGCTTGTCTGCGAGGTCGAGGGCTACGCGCCCTGCCACAATGCGCAGAAGGTGCTTGCGGAAGCAGACTATGACCCCGAGGCAGACTTGGACAATACGCCCGATTCCGTATTCTGCTCCCACGGCGCGGGCATGAATGTCAAATGGAACGAGGTTCCCTCCTATATGCACTTGGAGAGCGTCCTGCGGGTGACGAAGGAGGACGCGCCGCCCGTTCGCATGCGGACGCAGAATGTGGATCTGGACGAGCGGGAGCTGCAAAAAATCATCGAGCGGGAGTTCGGGCCCGACAAGCGCACGCTTTACCGCCCGCCCGTGCAACCCGCGCAGGAGGCGGTCTCTCTGCCGCCGCGCAAACAGGAATACCTGATCGTGGACGGCTACAATATGATCTTTGCGTGGGACGGTCTGCGGGAACAGGCGCAAAGCGACCTTTCCGGCGCGAGAGAGCGTTTGCTGGACATTTTGAGCAATTACTGCGGCTACCGTCCGTGCGAGACGGTGGTCGTGTTCGACAGCTACCGCGTCAAGGGCGGTGTCGGCGCAAAGACGCGGCGGGATAACCTCCGCGTGGTCTATACCAAGGAAAACGAGAGCGCCGATCTCTATATTGAGACCCTTGTGGGCAAGATCGGCAAAAACTACCGCGTCCGTGTGGCGACGAGCGACGCGCTCATTCAGCTCTCCGCGCTTCGAAGCGGCGTGCTGCGCGTGTCGGCAAACGAGCTTTTGGGCGAGATCGAGCGGACGAATGAGAAGATCGCCGCCGTCATCCGCGCGCTGCACGAGGAGTCGCGCCGCGCCGCGCTTCAGGAAAGCCCGCTGCAAAATCTCACGATAAAAAATAAAAATACTTAAACTCAGGGAGGAGCTTTTATGAAAACAGTGACACTCTGCGGCAATCTCACCGTGCCGCAAAACGCCTTCGGCACGCTGCCCATTCAGCGTGTAGACAAAGAAACCGCCGTGCGGCTGCTGCGTAAGGCGCGGGACGGCGGAATGCGCTTTTTTGACACCGCCCGCGCCTATTCCGACAGTGAGGAAAAGCTCGGGCTTGCTTTCGGCGGCAACCGGGAGGGGCTGGTCATCGCCTCAAAGACACAGGCGCGCACGCCCGAGGTCTTTTGGCAGGAGCTGGAGGCCTCCCTGCGTCTGCTGAAAACCGACTGCATCGACCTGTATCAGCTGCACTTCGTTCCGCAGTGCTACCGTCCGAACGACGGCACAGGGCTGTACGAATGTATGCTGGAGGCGAAAAAGCAGGGCAAGATCCGCCATATCGGCATCACCACACATCGGCTCGGTGTTGCCGAGGAGATCATCGATTCCGGTCTGTATGAGACACTGCAATTCCCCTTCAGCTATCTCTCCTCCGCACGCGAGCTGGCACTAGCGGACAAGTGTAAGGCGGCAGGCATGGCGCTGATTGCCATGAAGGCGCTTGCGGGCGGACTCATTACCGATTCTGCCGCTGCCTTTGCCTTTATCGCGCAGTATGACAATGTGATTCCCATTTGGGGCATTCAGCGGGAAAGCGAGCTGGACGAGTGGCTGGCATTTTTCGAGCAGCCCGCCGTGCTGAACGATGAACTGCGCAGTGCCATCGAAAAAGACCGCGCCGAGCTGACCGGCGATTTCTGCCGCGGCTGCGGCTACTGCGTTGCCACCTGCCCCGCGGGCATTCAGATCAATCAGTGCGCGAGAATGTCTCTGATGCTTCGCCGCGCGCCCTCCGCAGAGTGGCTCTCGGAGAAAATGCAGGCTGAAATGCGCAAAATCGAAACCTGTCTGTCCTGCGGTGTCTGCAAAACCAAGTGTCCCTACGAGCTGGACACGCCCGCCCTGCTGCGCAAGAACTATGACGATTACAAGCGCGTGCTGGCAGGCGAGGTCAAGGTCGATTGACTTTTAGGAGGTAAGAAAATGTCCGATCTGCTGATCCGCAATCTCTCCGCCCTCGTCACCTGTGACGATGACGACACGCTCCTGCAGGGCGTGGATGTCTACTGCAAGGATGGGATCATCCGCGCCATCGGCAAAAATCTGCCGCAAAAAGCCGCCCGGGAGATCGACGGCACCCATCTGCTGTGCTATCCCGGTCTGATCAACACGCACCACCACCTGTATCAGCAATTCTCCCGCAATCTCCCGCAGGTGCAGAACATGGAGCTGTTCGACTGGCTCAAGACGCTCTATGAAATTTGGAAGAATCTCGACACACAGGTCGTGCGCTATTCCTCGCTCACGGGTATGGGCGAACTGATGAAAAACGGCTGCACCACCTGCTTTGACCATCACTATGTCTTCCCCGCAGGCGCGGGAGACCTGATCGGCACACAGTTCGAAGCCGCCGATGCCTTGGGCATCCGCATGGTCTGTTCCCGCGGCAGCATGGACTTATCCGTGAAGGATGGCGGGCTGCCGCCGGACAGCGTGGTGCAGAGCGTTGATGAAATTTTGAAGGACTGCGCCCATGTGATTGAAGCGTACCACGACCCCTCCTTCGGCTCGATGCGGCAGATCGTCCTTGCGCCCTGCTCGCCCTTCTCCGTCTCGGCGGAGCTGCTGCGGCAGTCGGCAATTTTGGCGCGGCAATACGGCGTGCGCCTGCATACGCACCTTTGCGAGACAAAGGACGAGGAGAACTATACCCTCTCCCGCTGCGGTCTGCGCCCCTTGGCATATATGGCGTCCCTCGGCTGGATCGGAGACGACGTCTGGTACGCCCACGGCATCCATTTCACGGACGAGGAATTGGACTTGCTGGCGGAAACCGGCACCGGCGTTGCCCACTGCCCGATCTCCAATATGAAGCTCTCCTCCGGCATCGCGCGCATCCCGGATATGCTGGCGCGCGGCGTAAAGGTCGGTCTGGCGGTGGACGGCTCCGCCTCGCAGGACGGGTCGAATCTGTTGGAGGAGATTCGCGTCTGCTTCCTGCTGCACCGCCTGAATTCGTCAAAAAAAGCCCCGTCCGGCTATGATGTGCTGAAAATGGCGACGCGCGGCTCCGCTGCTCTGCTGGGGAGAACCGATATCGGCTCTGTGGAGGTCGGGAAATGCGCCGACCTGTTCCTGGTCGATTCCCGCCGTTTGGAGCTGGTGGGCGCGACCTATGACCCGAAAAACCTGTTCGGCACCGTCGGTCTGCGCGGCGCAGTCGATTACACAATCGTAAACGGCAAGGTCACCGTAGAAAACGGCCACCTGACCCGCGTGGATGAACCCACCATCGCCGAACAAGCCCGCAAGGTCTGCGACAGCTACCTCAGCCGTCCGTAGCACAACTCCTGTCGTGTCATTGCGAGGAGCGCAGCGACGTGGCAATCTCATGCAGGAACTACCGACTGCGTACAAACCTGTTTCCTCGCACCGCCTGCCGCTGACGCGGTCGGCGCGTCAAGGATGCCGCGCCCTACGAACATCTCTCGCACCCTCGCCGTAGGGGCGGCTATCAGCCGCCCGCGTGCAGGAACTACCGACTGCGTGCAAACTCGTTCGTACATACCGTCTGCCGCTTACGCGGAACGGCACGCCCAGTGGTCGTGCCCTACGACGGTAGAACGCACCTTCGCCGTAGGGCGCGACGACTCGGCGCGCCGGTGCAGGAACTACCCACCGTGTACAAACTTGTTCGTCTGTACTGTCTGCCGCTTACGCGGTCTTAGGGGACATGTCCCCGCCCTACAACCATAATTGAAAGGAGGCAATCATGAAGCTCTCACCCCCAAAGCTCAAGGCATCCAATCTGTTCATGCTGACTGTCGCGGGAGTGATCAACGCCTTTGGCGTCACGGTCTTTCTCGCGCCCGTTAAGCTCTATGACAGCGGCATTTCCGGCACCTCGATGCTCTTATCGCAGGTCACGCCGCTGCCCCTGTCCGTCTTTTTGCTGCTGCTCAACATCCCGCTGTTTCTCTACGGTCTCAAGCGGCAGGGCACGACCTTCACCGTCTGCGCGATCTACTCCGTCACGGTCTATTCCGTCTGCGCATGGCTGATCACAGACGTTTTTCCCATTGATGTCAGCATGGCGTCCCCGCTGGCGGGAACTGATCTCCTCCTTTGTGCCCTGTTCGGCGGATTGATCTCCGGCATCGGCAGCGGTCTTGCCATCCGCTTCGGCGGCGCCATGGACGGCATCGAGGTCATGGCGGTCATTTTTGCCAAGCGGTTAGGCATTACGGTCGGCACCTTTGTGATGGCATATAATCTGCTGCTCTATATCATCTGCGGATTGGTGCTGCAAAGCTGGATTCTGCCGCTTTACTCCATCGTCACCTATGCTGCGGCGCTCAAAACCGTGGACTTTATCGTGGAAGGTCTGGATCGTTCGAAAGCGGCGATGATCATCACCTCCCACCCTGACGAGGTCTGTAAGGCGTTGATGGAGACCTTTGAAACCGGTCTGACAAAGATCGAAGCCTCCGGCGGCTACTCCAACGCGCCGAAAACCGTGGTCTATTTCGTTGTCAACCGTTTCCAGATCGCGCACATGAAATCCGTCGTCCACGAGCAAGACCCCACCGCCTACATCACCATCACCGAAGTCGCGGACGTCTTCCGCAATAATCAGGATTGATAAAACGGCTGCCGCAAGGTTTCTTCCCCCTTGCGGCAGCCGGTTTTATATTTTAGCACTCTGTAACATATAAATCTTACCGATTGGAAGTTCCTACACAAGATTGCCACAGCCAGTGTGCGCACTGGTTTCGCAATGACAAAGCAGGCAGCTTTCCGTGTCATTGCGAGGCACCTGCGCCGTGGCAATCTCATGCAGGAACTATCGGTTGAGCACCCGCGCGGGGAGCGGGCGGTGGACTTTCATTGCGCCCTTTGGGCAGAATTCCTGACAGCAGAAGCAGCGGATGCACCTGCTTTTGTCGATGTGCGCTTTCTTTTCAACGATCTCAATCGCCTTTGCGGGGCAGACATTTTTGCACAGTCCGCAGCCGACGCACTCGCTCTTTTTGAGCCTCGGCGACGAGCGCAGCGCCTTTTGCGCGATTTTTCCGAAGGCTTTTCCCGCTTTGCCGGGGAGAATCGACTCAAATTGCAGACTGCGTCTGCGTTCGATGCGCTGAAAATCCGCAAGCATGAATTCCTCGACCTTGCCTGAAACGGCGACGCCCTCCGCGTTTTCGGGGCACAGCCCGAAATTCGCCGCCGCGCGGAGGGTCGGCACTGCCATCGGGTCCAGACCGATCAGCTTTGCGCAGATCAGATCGACCTTGTGGCAGTCCGTTCCCGCCAAAAGCGCGCCCATATAGCGCGGCGTACCCGCGGTGGGTCCGTTGCCCTCCATTGCCTCCACCGCGTCCACCAAAAACAGGCGCGGCTTGAAATAGCTGTTAAGGTCAACGATCATCCCCGCAAAATCCATCGGGTCGGGGTAGCGGAAATGATACTCGGGCTTCATCGTCCCCGGAATGACGCCGAAGAGGTTCTTCGTCGCGGCGGAGAGCGACATCATACCATGGCTTTTGAGCTTGCAAAAGCTGATAATCGCGTCCGCCCCGTCCAAATAGGCGGTATAGGTAAAGTGCTTCGCGATGTGTGCCTCGGGAAAGTCGGCGTTGTTCTGCGAAAAATCACGGTTCAACACCGCGCCCGCCTCCTCCGCCTCATGCATCCCCGTGGTGGCATAGACGCGGTTCAAAAACGCTGCGTTATACAGTCCCCCGGGGCTGTCCCCGATCACCACCGACGCGCCCCGCGCAACAAGCAGTCTTGTCAGCGCCGCAAGCAAAGCCGGGTGGGTCGTCGCCGCCTTTTCCGGCTTCATCGCGGAGACGAGATTCGCCTTAATGACAATCTTCATCCCGGGCTGCACCCAGTCAAGACCGCCCAGCGGCTCCAACACCTGTCTAAGCGCCCGCGTGCATTCCTCCCGTGAATATTCCGCGCAGCGCACAATGGATACTTCTGTCATATTGTTTCCTCTTTCAGTAAGTATTTCAAAGGATTCTCTTGGATATATTGCCAAATCTCCTCATATTCCGTTCCGTTTCGAATCACTCGTTCATAGTAGCTTTTTTGCCATATTCCCGCGCCGATTTGTTTGGAAACCCACCGTTTCATCTGCCCAACTACCCTTGACAGTGTAGGGGCGGATATTATCCGCCCGCAGTCGTGGGAAAAGCTCAAAATCATATGAATATGGTTCGGCATAATGCAGTATTTTTCAACTGTTACAGACGGATAACATTGCGGAATATTCAGAATCCCCTGCTCTGCGATGCGCCCATATTCGGAAAGCGGCAAGTGCAGCACGAAATCTTCATTCTCCATTTGCGGGCGGATAATATCCGCCCCTACGGCGTTCCAAAAAAGGTTCTGCTTGTCCCCGGTGCAGATCGTCACGAAATACGCACCGTTTTGGCTGTAGTTATATTCCGGCAGACGGTTGGGTTTCCGTGTCGGTCGTTCCATAGCAACAAGCCTCCGTTATTTGAAGATTTCACAGGCGGGCGGCTGATAGCTGCCCCTACAAAAGCCGGCAAATTCTATATCGTAGGGGCGGATATTATCCGCCCGCGTGCAGGCACTTTCGTAATTCGCGGGCGGCTGATAGCCGCCCCTACAAAAGCCTGCGAATTCTATATCGTAGGGGCGGATATTATCCGCCCGCGTGTAGGCACTTTCATAATTCGCGGGCGGATAATATCCGCCCCTACGCCTATTTTACACAGTCGTTGTTGGATTGTAAAGCTTTTCCGTGCAAAATGCTCAAAATCGAGTCAAAAGATTTGTAAAAATCAGCAAGGAAAAAGCCGTTGCAATTTCGAGAAAAATCCGATATAATGGTATTGTAAATTGAAGACTGATAGCTGTAACGAAGTGCTTCGCGCACGGGCTTCCGACTATCACTCAGGTTTGCTTGAGTGGAGATGTTGAACCTTGGGTTCGCATCCCCATTTTTGTTTTTTCGAAATCATTCATAGGAGGTAAACACTATGTACATTCTCGCCAACGGTAAGCTCATCACCCGCTCGCAGACGCTTCCCTATCTGCCCGACGGCGGCGTTGTGATCGACGGCACAAAGATCAAAGAAGTCGGCACAACCGCAGAGCTGCGGGCAAAGTACCCTGAAGCTGAGTTCATCGACGCGAAGGGCGGCGTCATCATGCCCGCCTTCATCAACGCCCACACCCACATTTATTCCGCGCTCGCCCGCGGGCTGTCTATCAAGGGCAACAACCCCACCAATTTCTATGAGGTACTCGACGGCACATGGTGGGCAATCGACCGCAGGCTGACCCTCAAGGGGACGAAGGCCTCCGCCGACGCGCTGTACATCGACTGCATCAAGCAGGGCGTCACGACGATTTTCGACCATCACGCCTCCTTCTGCGAGATCCCCGGCAGCCTGTTCCAGATTGCAGAGTCGGCAAAGCAGTTCGGCATCCGCTCCTGCCTGTGCTATGAGGTCTCCGACCGCGACGGCGAGGAGAAGTCCCTGCAAGCCGTCAAGGAAAACGCCGACTTCATCACCTACTGCGAGAAGGAAAAGGATCCGATGCTCGCCGCCATGTTCGGCGGTCACGCCCTGTTCACCATCTCGGACAAGACCTTTGACCGCATGGTCGAAGCCAACAACGGCAGAACGGGCTATCACATCCATGTCTCCGAGGGCATGAACGATGTCTATGATTCCCTGCAAAATTACGGTCGCCGCCCCGTGCAGCGTCTGATGGATCACGGCATTCTCGGTCCCAAGACCATCTTAGGTCACTGCATCCATGTCAACTCCGCCGAGATCGAGATCATCAAGAACACCGACACGATGGTCGTCAACAACCCCGAGTCCAACATGGGCAACGCCGTCGGCACCTGCCCCGTCCTGCCGCTGTATAAGGCGGGCATCCTCCTCGGCATGGGCACGGACGCTTACACAAACGATATGCTGGAATCCCTCAAGGTGGCTCTCTGCGCGCAGCGTCAGAACGCCTGCCTGCCGAATGTCGGCTGGTGCGAGGTCACGGATATGCTCTTCAAGAACAACGCCAAGATCGGCGAGCGCTACTTTGACACGAAGCTCGGCGT
>JBJDYD010000068.1:0-11451 GCA_051867015.1 Faecousia sp.
ACTTGTAACTCTTTCGCCTTTTTACGGTCTCACATCATTGACAAATGAACATTTTTTCAAATTTTCAAAAAAAGTCAGATTTCGGTGGAGGCGCAATAAATGCGGGAGCTTTCGCCCCACGGGTGGTAGCCTGTTCCGAGGTATGCGAAGCCGTAGTGCTCATAGTAACCGATGTGATCCGTGCAGAGATACACCTTTGCAAAACCCGCTTTGTGCGCGTCCGCCTTGATGCGCTGGATCAGCAGCGAACCGTAAGCGTGACCGCGATACGCTTTCTCAATATACAGCGCGCAGAGCCATGGGCACAGATCCATGCGGCTGATAAAGTCGTTTGTAATCAGTCCCGCGCAGCCCGCGATCTTTTCTCCGTCCATAAGCAGGTACCACTGCGGCAGGGGGCTTTCGGCAGTCAGGCAGCTGCGCATACAGTCGTCATAGACCGCCATGCTGTCTTCCGACGCCCAATGCGCCTGAAAATAGGCAATAAACTCTTCCAAACGAGCAGGATGCTCCCGCAATGACAAGATCTGCATGATCAATACCATCTCTTTCCTACAATTCAGCAACGGTTTCTTCACAAATCGCAGCCGTGGGTGTCGCTTAGTTTAATCTATCACGCCGGAGTCGCGCTGTCAAGCCGATCAAAGACGGTTCCTGCACAAGATTGCCACGGCGCAAGCGCCTCGCAATGACACAAAAAGGCTGCCTCATTTGGCATTGCCGGCCGATTGCACCCGTGGCAGCGCAGCCGTTCGAGAGGAACGAGCGTTACGGCTGCGCCACGCCCTTTCCGGGTGCAATCGAATGGTTATTTACTGTTTATTGAAATACAGACTGCCTGCACGCTTGCGGATGATATCCGCCCCCTACTATGCTGATAAATCTAAAACTTTATAAAGCAGCTTCATTGGCGGAACGTAGGGCACGCACCCGCAAGGGGTATGCCGCATCCGTAAAGCTCCTTCGTCGGAAACCTCTGCGCTAACGACTCGGCGTGCCGTCCGCGAAGCGGCAGGCGGTACAGACAAACGAGTTTGTACGCATTTGGTAGTTCCTGCACCGGCGCGCCGAGGTCGTCGCGCCCTACGGCGTACTGCTACCGATCTTTAGGGTCCACATTTCAGAAAGTAAAGTTTTAGTCTTAACAGCCTACTACAGCGTGAGCTGTGGTTTTCTTGTTAGGGCGGAGATCAAGTCTCCTGCATGACGCTCTTGAGCGGTGTCTTTTTGATCTGCGCGGCGTAGCAGAACAGGATTACTTCGTAGGACACAAGGAACGCCGCAAGCGAGATTACGAAGGCGGTAAAGTCAAAGCTGTAGCTCGAGACGGCATCTACCTCCGCAAAGACGATTGTCACCATGAGCTTGAGCAAGAGATATTGATAGAGTGTGCCGAGTGCAAAGCCGACATAGGACACGGGACGGTAGCCTCCCAAGACCGCATGGCGGCACTCGCGCTGCGAATAGCCGAACACGCGCAGCATGGCGACGGTTTTTGCGTTCGCGCGCACCACGGCGCTCAGAGAGAGCAGCAGGGTCGTAAAGGCGAGGATCAGTCCGATGGTGATAATCATCCACGCGAAGGTATCGCTCGCCAGCTTCTTCATCGAAAACGACATCTGCGTCATTGCCGAAAAGCAGAACGCCGAAAAGGCGACAAAGAACACCACGGACTTCTTGCTCCGCAGCACGTTTTTCCGCAGCTCTCCTAAAAAGGGCGCGTCGGGTCTTTCCTTCCCGTGACGGCGTGTGCGCTCCTGCGGGCGTTCCTTCAAAAGGTCGAGGACGGGGCGTTTCAGCCGATGCGCGGCATACAGCACCGCCGTAAAGCTGTAAAACGCAGCAGGCACGAGAACCAAAAGGCAGGCCAGCAGAGGATGAAAGCGCACACTGACCGCCGGCAAATAGCCCTCCGCGTTTTGCAGTTCATAGAAGCGCGGCAGATAGGCAAAGCCCGCGCCGTAGCCGACCGCGCATCCGACAAAAACGCTCAGCCCAAATACCCAAAAATGCTTGGCAAGTGCGCCGTTGGCATAGCCGAGCGCCTTGAGCAGCCCGAGATTCGCGCCGTGCGTGTCAATGTAGTTTTTCACATAAAACAGCAGCATGACCACCGCCGTGACACCCAAGCAGCCGCCTGTCACGGCGCAGGTGACCTTGCCCATCGAAACCTGCGCGGTATAGAGCGACATGCCCGTCTCCGTAGCGACGGCATTCTTCACCGTGACAACATCCAGTTGATAATTCAAAAACAGTGTGCACACAAAGACCGCGCAGCAGGCAATGATCGCGATGCCGAACAGCTTGGCGGCATCCTTTGCTCCGATGACCATGCCATCACCACCCGATCTCATAGGCGGACTTACGCGTTTGGTTGACATAACTTTCTGCAATACGTCCGCTGTTCATGCGAATGACGGTGTCCGCCATCTCGGCAATATTTTGATTGTGCGTCACCATGACGATTGTGAAGCCGCGCTCCCGATGCAGCTTGGACAGATACTCCAACACCTGCCGCCCAGTCGCCTCGTCGAGCGCGCCGGTCGGCTCGTCCAAGAAGAGCACCTGCGGCTTTTTGGCAAGGGCACGGGCAATGGCGACGCGCTGCTGCTCTCCGCCGGAAAGCTCGCTCGGGTATTTTTTCAGCTTGTCCTCCAAGCCGACGGCGCGCAGAATCTCCCGATAGTCGCGGTTTCCTGCAAGGTCCGCGCCCATACGGACATTTTTCTCCACCGTCATATCGGGCAAGAGATAATACTGCTGAAAGATAAAGCCGACAGTCTTCCGACGGAAGGCGGTCAGCGCTGCGTCGGACAGCGCCGTGATCTCCGTGCCGTCGTAGCTGACGCTGCCGCGCTCCGGGCGTTCCAGTCCCGAGAGGATATTGAGCAGCGTAGACTTGCCTGACCCCGAAGCGCCCAAGATCACCGTAAAAGCCCCCGTCGGGATCGTCAGGCTGATCCCCTTAAGCACAGGATTCCGGCTCTCCCCGCTGCCGTAGGACTTTGTAATGTCCCTTGCCTCAAGCATTTGTTTTTCCTCCGTTTTTTTCCAAAATTTTTTATTTTCATTATACACGACGGTCATTTCTTGTCAAGAAAAACAATTCTTCAAAAAAGCACCCCCTGTAGACCGCGGACATGTCCCCGCCGACCGCGAAGCGGCAGACAGGACAAGTACACAGGTTTGTACGCAGTTCGTAGTTTCCTCACAGGCGCGTCAAGGATGCCGCGGGCTACAGCTTTTAGGAGAGTTCCTGCACAAGATTGCCACGGCGCAAGCGCCTCGCAATGACATAGAAGGGCACCCTATCTGTCATTGCGAGGAGCGCAGCGACGTGGCAATCTTTTTTCTTCCTTTGTACGCAGCCGGTAGTTTCTGCACGTGATTGCCACGCCTCGTTTTTCGGCTTGCAATGACACAGAGGGGGAAGCTTGTACACAGTCGGCAGTTCCTGCACCGGCACCCCGAGTCGGGGTGCCCTACGGCGAGGGCGCGATCGTTTATTTAAACCGTGCAAAGCACACCACAGTCATTCACCATTCACTCTTAGTCCCTAACTCAACAGGTAGTTCCTACCGCCTACAGCTGCTCTCGGTGATATTCGCCGTGGGCGAGTGAAATTGCTTGGCAGTGATATTTGCTGCGCAAGTGAGATTGCCTGCGGCAGTTTTTTTGCGGAAATTGAAAAAAATAACCCCCATGGGGGCTTAAAATGCGCGGGTTTGGCTGCTACAATGATGGCATACAAAGGAAGAGAGGTACAGCTTATGCACATGGCAGATGCGTTATTGGCTCCTGCGGTTGCCGCGACAATGTATGTTGCCTCCGGCGTGACGGTCGGCGCTTCCGTCCGCTCGCTGCGGAAGGATGAGAACACCGCAAAGCTCCCCACGATGGCGGTCGCCTCGGCGCTCGTCTTTGCGGGACAGATGATTAACTACACCATTCCCGGCACCGGTTCGTCGGGGCACCTTTGCGGCGGTATGCTGCTGTCCGCCCTGCTCGGACCCCAGGCGGGATTTTTGTCCATGGTCGTCATTTTGGCAATCCAAGCGCTGTTCTTTGCTGACGGCGGCTTGCTTGCCCTCGGCGCGAACTGTTGGAATATGGCATTCTACGGCTGCTTCGTCGGCTACTACCTGATTTGGCGTCCGATCCTGCGCAGTAAGGCGGGGTCAAGGGCGGCGACGCGCGTGAAGATCGTGCTCGCCTCCGTCCTCGGCTGCGTCATCACGCTTCAGCTCGGCGCGTTTTCCGTCGTGCTGGAGACGACGCTCTCCGGCATTACGGAGCTGCCCTTCGGCGCGTTTGTCGGCGTCATGCAGCCTATTCACCTTGCCATCGGTCTGATTGAGGGTTTGATTACCTCTGCCGTGCTGCTGTTTGTCTATGAGGCGCGTCCGGAGCTTTTGATGGAGGTCAACACGGACGGCGTCGAAGGTAAATGTTCGCTCAAAACGACGCTGATCGTCTTGGCGGTTGCAGTCGCGGTCATCGGCGGCGGGCTGAGCCTGCTTGCAAGCTCCAACCCCGACGGCTTGGAGTGGTCGATGTTCGGCAACACCGAGGCGGGTTACAGCGAAAACATGGGACTTGATGAAGAAAACTACGGCGTCTCCGGCAAGGTGGCGGACACTGCCGCAGCAATTCAGGATAAGACCGCGCTGATGCCGGACTACGCCTTTGCAAACAGCGACAGTCCCGCCGGCACAAGCACGGCAGGCTTGATCGGCTCTGCCATTGTCGCAGGTGTCGCCGCGCTGATCTGCCTGATCGGCGGCTTCTTCCGAAAGAAAAAACGGGCTGCAAAAATCAAGAATTCATGATATACTATCAGAGCCGTCCGACGGGCGGCTCTGCTTCCGTTTTTCCTTGTCGGCGGGGACATGTCCCCGCCGACCGCGAAGCGGCAGACAGTACAAACGAACGGATTTGTACGCAGTCGGTAGTTCCTGCACCGGCGGGGACATATCCCCGCCCTACAGAGGCTTTCATGGCAATGACATAACAGGCTGCCCTGATTTGTCATTGCGAAACCGGTGCGCACACCGGGTGTGGCAATCTCATGCAGGCACTTTCTGCTGCACAAGCAAAACCCAAAAAAAGGAACCTGACTTATGGATAAACTCTCTCATGCGCAGGCGGAGCTGCGGGAAATGGACGCCTTGGCTGCCGAACGCTCCCCATTACACCGTCTGCATCCGCTGTGCAAGCTGCTCGTCACGGCGGTCTATATCGTCACGCTTGTGTCCTTTCCCAAATACGCGCTGTTTCCCCTCATTGTGATGGCGCTGTATCCCGTGATTCTGTTTCAAATCGCGGACATTCCTTTGCGGCTTTGCTTTCATAAGCTGCGTTTCATTCTGCCGCTCGTGTGCGCGGTCGGGCTGGTCAATCCGTTTCTCGATCACACGCCGCTGTTCCTGCTCGGCAGCCTCACGGTCACGGGCGGTGTTGTGTCCATGCTGACACTGATGGGCAAGGGCGTCCTCGCGCTGACGGCATCCTTTCTTCTGATCGCGACAACGCCGATTGACACGCTCTGCGCCGCCTTGCGTAAGCTCCATGTTCCCGCAATTTTGACGACACTGCTTCTTTTGACCTACCGCTACATCGGTCTGATGTTAGAGGAGGTCTCCGTCATGTCGCAGGCATATTCCCTGCGCGCGCCGGGGCAGAAGGGCATTCACATCTCAGCGTGGGGCTCGTTTTTGGGGCAGCTTCTGCTGCGGAGCATTGACCGCGCAACTGAGCTGTATCACGCCATGCTGCTGCGCGGCTTTCAGGGCAATTTCTTTTACGCGGAGGTGCCGCCGTGCAAGGCGTCCGGCGTTGCCTTTACAGCAATCGGTATTGCGGCGATCCTCTGCGCAAGATTTGCGGATATTACCGGGCTTTTGGGCAGCCTGTTTGTGAGGTGAGCGGAATGATCGAATTTCGAAAGGTATCCTTCTCCTATGACGGGGAACATCCCGTGCTTGCGGAGCTGTCCTTCACGATAAAGAAGGGCGAGAGCGTCGGGCTGATCGGCGCGAACGGCGCGGGAAAATCGACCCTGATGAAGCTGCTCCTCGGTCTGCTCAACGGCACGGGAGAAATTTTGGTGGACGGCTTGCCTGGGATAAAGAAAAATCTGCCCTCTGTCCGTCAAAAGCTCGGCTTCGTCCTGCAGGATTCGGACAATCAGATGTTCATGCCCACGGTCTATGAGGACATGATCTTCGGGCCGCGCAACTACGGACTTACCAAGGAGGAGGCGGAACACCGCGTGGACGAGGTGCTTGCGCAGTTAGACCTGACGGCGTTAAAGCACCGTCATAACCATAAGCTCTCGGGCGGCGAAAAGCGCATGGCAGCCATCGCGACGATCCTCGCCATGCAGCCGGAGGCGATTTTAATGGACGAGCCGTCCACCGCCTTAGACCCCGTCAACCGCCGCACCGTCATCCGCACGGTAAACGCCCTGCCGCAGACGAAGCTGATTGCCTCCCACGACCTCGACATGATCCTCGACACCTGCGACCGCGTGATTCTGCTCGCAAACGGCAAGATTGCTGCCGACGGCAAAGCGGATGCCATTCTGCGCGACCAAGCCCTCCTCGAAGCCAACCGCATGGAGCTTCCTTTCTGCTTGCAGGGCTATCACGAAAGGGGCTGATGACGCGCCCGCTTCCGCGCATCCGTCGGAGCGCAGCCTGAAACCGCCTTCATAATAAAAGTAACGCATACAGCGACAACCGCTGTATGCGTTCTGTATCGTGGGGATCTTTTGGTCAGGGCGGCTCTGTCGGGTCTTTGGAGAAACCGGGTCAATGCGGCGCCCTATCCTTTCTCCGCAGGCAGAGAAGAAATGCCGAATACCGTCAGTAAAAGCCCTGCAAGGAACAGCAAGACATTCGGTAAAAGAAGTGCAATATCGAACCCGAGAAGAAACAGGTTCAACAGAAGCAATACCACGCTGAACAGCAGCATGCACACGCCGAAAAAGACCTTTAAAATCTGCTTCACATAGCGCCGATCCATTTCGCTTTCCCTCCAAATTTGAGCTGCTTTTGGCTCTATTATATTTCCTGCACTCGGACTTGTCAAGTATCGGATTGGGTGAAGAAAGTGCTTGCTTTCTCAAAAAAAACACGCAGACCTGCATTTGCAGATCTGCGTATTTCACCGATCGAATCGGCAATCAGTCGAGAATATCGACCGTGACGCGCTTTCCGTCGCGCTGGGCGACGGCTTTGATGACGGTGCGGATCTCTTTTGCAATACGGCCCTGTCTGCCGATGACCTTGCCCATATCCTCGGGCGCAACGCGCAGCTCAAGCACCGTGGTGTCTCCGTCCTCTCTCTGCGTAACCGTGACCGCGTCGGGTTGATCGACCAGTTGTTTTGCCACGTAGAGCAAGAGTTCCTCCATCGTAAAGCTCCCTTCTATCAAAGGACGTTAGCCTTTTTCAAAAGAGCCTTCACGGTGTCGGTAGGCTGAGCGCCGTTCTTGATCCACTGCTGTGCCTTCTCGGCGTCAACGGTGACGGTGGCGGGGTCGGTCAGGGGATTGTAGGTGCCGATCTCTTCGATGCAGCGGCCATCACGCGGGCTGCGGGAATCCGCAACGACGATACGGTAGTAGGGAGCCTTCTTTGCACCCATTCTTCTCAGTCTGATCTTAACCATGGGGTTTCACCTCCAAATTTTTTCTCAAGTATTTGTGATTTATCGTCAGACCCAAACGGTCTAATGATCTTTACATGCCCGGCATACCGGGGAAGCCGCCCATTTTGCCGAGCAGCTTGCGCTTTTTGCCGCCCTTGCCGTTCATCTGTTTCATGAGCTGCTGCATCTGCTCAAACTGCTTCAGCAGGCGGTTGACATCCTCGACCTTCTGACCGCAGCCGAGGGCAATGCGGCGCTTGCGCGAGGAGTTGAGGCAGGCGGGATTTTCGCGCTCGTAGGGTGTCATGGAGAGGATGATCGCTTCAATACGGGAGGTGGCATTTTCATCCACCTGTACGTTTTTCAGCGAACCCATCCCGGGGAGCATTCCTAACAGCTCCTGCATGGAGCCCATGGACTTGATTTGCACGAGCTGGTCATAAAAATCCGCAAGAGTAAATTTGTTCTGGCGCAGCTTTTGCTCCAATTCGGCGGCTTTCTTCTGGTCGAGCGCCTGCTCCGCCTTTTCAATCAGCGTGAGCACATCGCCCATGCCCAAAATACGGGACGCCATGCGCTCCGGGTGGAACGGCTCAATCATGTCAAGCTTCTCGCCCGTGCCGATGAATTTGATGGGCTTGCCCGTGACGGCTTTGACCGAGAGAGCAGCGCCGCCTCTTGCATCGCCGTCGAGCTTTGTCAGCATCACGCCGTCAATGTCGAGCCATTCGTTGAAGGACTGGGCGGCGTTGACCGCGTCCTGACCGGTCATGGCGTCAACGACGAGTAGAATTTCGCTCGGCTGAACTTCTGCCTTGATGGACTTCAGCTCGTTCATCAGGGCCTCATCCACATGCAGACGGCCTGCGGTGTCTAAAAACACCATGTCGTTGCCGTGCTGCTGGGCGTGGCGGATGGCAGCCTTGGCAATCTTGACGGGGTTTTCCTGCCCCATTTGGAAGACGGGAATATCGAGCTGCCCGCCCACGACCTCCAGCTGCTTGATAGCGGCGGGGCGGTAAATGTCGCACGCGACGAGCAGCGGGCGCTTGCCCTGTTTTTTAAACAGACCCGCGAGCTTTGCACCGTTGGTGGTCTTGCCCGCGCCCTGCAGACCGACGAGCATGACCACCGTCGGGGACTTGGGCGAGATGGTGATGCGCTGGTTCTCGCTGCCCATGAGGGCGATCAGTTCTTCGTTGACGATCTTGACGATCATCTGCGCGGGCGTCAGACTTTCGAGAACATCCTTGCCGACACAGCGCTCGGACACGGACTTGACAAAATCCTTGACGACCTTATAGCTGACGTCTGCCTCCAGCAGAGCAAGGCGAATTTCGCGCATCGCTTCTTTGATATCGGACTCGGACAGACGCCCCTTGCCGCGGAGCTTTTTGAACGCGGCGTTGAGCTTAGCGGTCAGACCTTCAAATGCCATAGTGTTACTCCTTTAAGGAAGAGACAGCGGCAAGAATGCGCTCGGCACTTTGCCGCACGGTGGGATCTTCGTGGCGCAGCAGAGGAGTGGCGGCGGCGGTGATCTCCTCGCGGAGCTTTCGGAGGCTCTGCGCCTGCGCAAGGCAGCCGGTTGCTTCCTCCATGCTGCGCAGGATTGCCTCGGTGCGGGAGATGGTGTCATGCACGCCCTGACGGGAGATGCCCTCCTGCTCCGCGATCTCTCCGAGGGAGAGGTCTTGGTTATAGTAGAGGTCGAAATAGGTTTTCTGCTTTTCCGTCAGCATACCGCCGTAATAGTCGAGGAGGAGGGACATTTTAAACGCTTCCTGTTTCATCCCAACGCCTCCTACAGCCTCATTGCCCGCCTATTGTACAACATTCTTCTCTGCTTGTCAAGAGAAAAAACTTGACACCTGCATACAAATTTGCTTTCCGCAGCAGCGGGCGGCTGATAGCCGCCCCTACGACCGCAATCGTAGGTAACGCTGTAGGGGCGGATAGTATCCGCCCGCGTGCAGGCACTTCGATTCGCCGGAATTGCTTTCTAATTACCGCTCCTCTGCGGTGAACGCCTTACAGAACGGGCGCAGGGGGCATTCGCCGCATTTGGGGCTGCGCGCGGTGCAGAGGTCGCGCCCGAACAGGACGATCCGGTGGCAGAAATCGGAGCTTTCCTCCGGCGGGAGGATGGCACGGAGCTGCTTTTCAACCTTCTCCGGCTCCTTCCCCGAGGCAAGCCCCAGGCGGTTGCTGATGCGGATGCAGTGCGTGTCGCAGACGACGGAGCCGGGACGGCGGTAAATGTCGCCCAAGAGCAGATTCGCCGTCTTGCGCCCGACGCCGGGCAGCTTTAACAGCGCCTCCATCGTGTCGGGCACCCTGCCGCCATGCTCCGCACGGAGAATCTGACACGCCTGTACGATATCCTTTGCTTTTTGGCGGTAAAAGCCGCAGGAATGGACGTAGGTCTCCACCTCGGCAATGTCCGCGTCGGCGAAGGCGTCAAGGGTAGGGAAGCGCGCAAAGAGCCCGGGGGTGATGAGATTGACCCGCGCGTCCGTGCACTGCGCGGAGAGCCGTACCGCGATCATCAGCTCATAGTCTTTTTCATATTGCAGCGCGCACAATGCGGAGGGGTACCGCTCCTTGAGCGCGGCAATGATCTCATTGATGTATTCCATAAAAACACCGCCTTTTCGACAATTATAACATACCTTTGACGTAAAGGGAATTGCCATTTTCGTGAAAATCCGCTATGATAAACACGGGTGATGTTTATGAACACGGAAACAATGGGCGCATGGAGCGTTCTCTTGCAGCAGGAGCTGTCCGCGCCGTATTTTGCACATTTGACTGCCCGTGTAGATACCGCAAGGCAGGAAACGGAGGTCTATCCTCCCGCGGGACAGGAGTTTTTCGCGTTGGAGGAAACGCAGCCGCAAGCCGTGCGTGTGGTGATCTTGGGGCAAGATCCTTATCATGAGCCGGGGCAGGCGATGGGGCTTGCCTTTTCCGTGGCAAAGGGCGCCGCGCTGCCGCCGTCGCTGCGGAATATTTATAAGGAATTGCAGGACGATCTCGGCATCGCACCCGCGCCGCACGGCGACCTGACCGCGTGGGCGGAGCAGGGCGTGCTGCTGCTGAACACCGTCTTGACCGTCGAAAAGGGAAAGGCGAACAGCCATGCCGCATGGGGCTGGCAGCGGCTGACCGACGCGGTGATCTCCGCCACGAATGCGCTCCCGCAGCCGGTCGCGTTCGTGCTTTGGGGCGCGCAGGCGCAAAAAAAGGCGGCGCTTGTCCAAACACAAGCACCGCGGCTCCTGCTCTCCGCGCCGCACCCAAGCCCCCTCTCGTCCTACCGCGGCTTTTTCGGGAGTAAGCCCTTTTCAAAGATCAACGCCTTTTTACAGCAAAACGGGGAAGCTCCGATCCACTGGGAACTTCCTCTGTAGACCGGGGATATGTCCCCGCCGACCGCGTAAGCGGCAGATGGTACAGACGAAATGATTTGTATGCAGTAGGTAGTTCCTGCACGAGATTGCACCCGCAGGGGGTACGCCGCATCCGTAACGCTCCTTCGTCGCGAACGGCTGCGCTGCCACGGCGCAAGTGCCCCGCAATGACACAAAAAGGCTACCCCATTTGTCATTGCGAGGAGCGTAGCGACGTGGCAATCTCAGACTGTAAGTTTGTATGCACTTGAGAGTTCCTGCAACGGCTTAGGACTGTCCCCGCCCTACACCGGATGTTTCGTTTATCATGGCGCGTGCTCACAATGACATCTGCACGCGGGCGGCTGATAGCCGCCCCTACTAGTTTGTAACAGTTAAAAGTTGT
>JBJDYD010000069.1:0-11212 GCA_051867015.1 Faecousia sp.
CATCTGTCCAATTTCTACCCCCTCTGTGTCCAATTTAAGCTTACCACTTCACACCTACGCGGCTTGAACCCCAGTCACGCCCCTTTTCGGCGGGGAATCGCCGAAAAGGGGTTTCAGTCGCTCCGGTCGGGGGCGGGGGGGCAAGTCGCGGCAAGCCGCGACAGGGGAGGCTGCGCCCCCCCGCCCTTTTTCCGCTGCGGCGGGGTAACGCGTGCGAGGCGCTACGCTGTCGCACGCTTTCAACTCCCTATCAGTCCTGCGTCCGTCCCTTTCAGCTGCTGCTTCTCGGCAGCTTCTCCCCTTTTCCCCTCCCGTCCCCTTTTCCCCGCTGGGGAAAAGGGGAAGCGTCCAGCCTGCGGCTCCGCTGCGGCGGGACGGGGGCTGAAAAATTGGAGCTTGACAAATACGGAAACCGCTGCTATAATCGTAAATGTCCAGCCTGATGCGGCGGCACTTGCCGCCCACCGCGAAAGCGGCGTCCGAGCACGGCAAAGCGTCCATTCTTCGGAATGGGCGCTTTTTTTGCGCCCTTTCGGCATCGCTGCGGCGGGACGTGGGGCTGTTCTACTGAGAGCCACCGTCTTTCGCCCGTTCCGTCCCATTATAGCGGGCAGTCAAGCCCCGATTTTCCCCAAAGAGGCAAGCCCCTGCCGTAATGGGTGCGGGAAAATCGCCTGCGGCAAGGGGCATTGACTTTGCCCGCTGGGAAGCCTGCGAAACGGGCGAAAGCCTTAAAACGAAAGGAGAAAACAACCATGAAAATCGACATTCAATCAATCGTAGAGGAAGCCTTGGAGCAGCGGGAACATGATCTACTCAATGCAATCGTGGAGAGAATCGAAGAACAAATCGATGTTGACCTTATCGCAGAAATGCTCACGGACGAAGACAAAATTTCGGACATAATCATTGAAGTGGCTGCAAATATGATCGATTTTTAACGCCCCCAAAAAGCATCCGCCGCAGTGCGGGTGCTTTTTTTTGGGCTTTATGTGGGGAACGCTTGACAGGCTGCGCCCGCTGTGCTATATTGGAATAGCTCCATATGTTTCATTTTGCTTCTTTCTATGCGGGTTGTGTAGGTTTTGGCGAAAACACCATGCTACGGCATGGTGTTTTTGCATATTCAGCAGCAAAAATCCTCAATATCCGAACTTTCGAACCGCACAACAACCTCCTGCTGCGCCTCCTCTTTCATGCCATCATAGATTTTTTCATAGACGGCTGACAGCACCTTAACGGCATCAAGCATAACAACAATACCTTTCATTTGGTAAAGACAATCAGCAAGCTCCTCATTTGAGGAAAGCAGCCCTTCAAGCTTCGAGAGCAGCGAATCGCAAACAGCCTCCAACCGCTGAATGCTGCCACGCTCTGCATCAGCGCCACTATTTTTATTTTTCAAAATCAAAGACCTCCAAAAATGCAACAAAAAAAGGATATATCTGTCGATTTCAGACAGATATATCCAATAACTTGAACTTTTTAGCACAAAATGGGCGCGCGATTAAAAAGCTAAAGCCGCGTTCAAACGCAACAAAACTCCCTTATTTTGTTGCGTTGGGTGGAGTTGAGATCCGTTAAACAGATACGCAGTATATCATGCCTTTCACAACGCGTTTGCGGATTCTCCCCTTTCACGCACTTTAAAACGATAGAAAAGTGACAATCGCATTTCCATCAGACCCTCTGTAGGTCTTGGACATATCCACGCCGGTGCAGGAACCACAGATTACATACAAACCTATTCACCTGTACCGTCTGCCGCTTATGCGGTCGGCGGCGACATGTCCACGCCCTACAGGGGTGCTGCGCTTTTTGGGTGCGTGCATGAGATTGCCACGTCGCCGCGCTCCTCGCAATGACAAAGAGAGCAGCTTTTCCATGTCATTGCGAGGCGCTTGCGCCGTGGCAATCTCGTGTAGGAACTACCAGTTGGTACAAATTCATTTGTCCGTAACGTCTGCCGCTTATGCGGACGGCGGGGACATTTCCACGCACTACATGGGTGCTGCGCTTTTTTTGGTGCGTGCATAAGATTGCCACGTCGCTGCGCTCCTCGCAATGACAAAGAGAACAGCTTTTCCGTGTCATTCCGGTGCGCTTGCGCCGTGGCAATTTCGTGTAGGAAATACTGAGTGGGTACAAATTCGTTTGTCCGTACCATCGCCGCTTACGCGGTCGGAGGGGATATATTCACGGACTACATTGGCTGTTTCGTTTATCGTGGTGCATTTTTACGGGAGCTGTATCTTGGTCTCAAAATGCGGGCTTTTACCGGCACTATCGTATATGCCGAAAAAAACCTTGCTTAGAGTCATGCGATCGAGTAAAATACTATGCAGAAAGCTGCATCAACAGTATAACATTCATCTCTTGGGGGTACGGATTTTGGGAAAATACGACAGTTCTATAGATCAGTGGAACAACATTTTTTCAGCCGAGACGCCTGCTTTCCCTCGGGCGCGGTCAAGCGGTAATATTGCTTTTGACAAGGGCTTGGAATGGTTGACTGAAAACACAACCAGCGTTCTTGATTTTGGCTGCGGAAACGGCATTGTCCTGTTTTTATGCGCTCTGCATGGGACAACAACGCATATCGGCATTGATCTCTCTGCGCAGGCTATTCGGAATGCGGAAACTGCTGCGCGCATGGCGCCATGCGGCGAGTTTCACTTCGAGCACGGCAGCCTGGACGCGTTGCGGCGCGTAGGAGCCGCCTCGGTTGATGCCGTCATCCTGTCTAACATCATTGATAATCTTTATCCTGAGGATGCTGCCGCGGTTTTGGCGGAGGTGAAACGAATTTTGAGAATTAACGGAAAGCTTCTTCTGAAAGTGAATCCGTATATCACTGCGGCGCAGATCGAGACTTGGGGAATCCGTGTGATCGAAGGAAACCTTCTCGATGACGGGATGCTCCTTTGGAATCAAACAACAACGGAATGGGACGCTTTTCTCAGCGTGCGATTTCACATTGAGCGATTTGAGAACATTTATTATGAAGAACACGAGCAATACAACAGAATGTACCTCTTAAGAAACCTATAAAAACAAGACGTACGCCCCCTGTTTGGAGAAATTCTTTTACAGGCGGCGTACTTTTTTCTATTCTCTTTGGCGCGAACGGTCATACTCAAAACCGTCAGGATAACGCTTTTTCAGTTTCTCGATGTTTCGTGAAAAAACCTCGTCTAAATCTATTTCCAAAGCGGTCGCAGTTTCGGCAAGATACCACGCAATATCTCCTAATTCCTCAATGAGGTGTTCCCTATCGAGCGAATGTCCCTGCGCCAAATGCTTTTTGACGATATCAATCGCTTCCCCTGCTTCGCCGCAGAGTCCCATTACGCCGTTGATCAATATATCCCTCTGATTCAAGTTACCATTCAATGTAGCCATTGCCAGTTGCTGGTATTCGTTCACCGTCATTGACATGTTCCTCCGAAATTAATCATGAATTTTTAGGTGTCAATACAATCCTTTGCTGCGCTGATAGACATATTGCAAGCTGTAACATCTGTCATCCGTCTCATCATTCAGATGGTCATGTCCGACCTCGTCCGTTACTTCGAAGCCGCATTTTTTATGTACGGACAACGAGGCAAAATTTTTCTTTCCGACACAATCGCAGATTGTAAAGCTTCCCTGCTCTTTCAATAAATCCACTAATCCGGCAAGAAGACGCGCACCATAGCCCTTTCTTCGATATTGCGGGTGTGTCTCCAACGCTTCAATGTAATAGAATTCGTCCCGAAGCCGATACAGCCGCAGTGCAGAAAGCCAAATATTATCAGATTCATAAATGACATACGCATTGCCTTCGGAAGAAAAAAACTCATTTTTGATATATTTCAGATAGTCCGTTTCTACTTTTGCCAGTGCTTCGCGCTTGTCTTGCAGCTGAGGATAAAAAACTGCAATGTTCTCTTCGTTGCTCTCACGGTAGAGCGCCATCAGCTTTCTCCCGTCAATATTGTCAAATGAATGGATCATCTTTATCATTGATTCGACCTCTCCGATCATGGCATTTTGTGTAATCATAGCATTTCAAAGAATCAAAATCAAGTATGCTGCCGTTAGAAGTAAAAAATGGACGAATGGAGCAAAATATAATACTGACCAACGATCGCAAAAGCTGCCCCTTTGATCGGCGGTCAGTATCGGATTGCTCAATATTACTTTGCCTCTAACTGTGCAATGTTTTGGAGATACCCGAGGACGGTCTCCCCTTCCTGCATGTCCCATTCCTCGCGCAGGATTTGCACGACCTGTTTGTAAGCGTCTGCAGCGGCGGCATAATTGCCTTGTAAAATATAAAGCTGCGCAATAGAATCATAGCAGTCTGTATAACGTGGTTTCTCCTGTAACAGCGCCGCATTTTGATAGTCCGCAATCGCCTTGTCGTATTGTGCGCGTTTGGCATACGTATCGGCGCGGCTGAACCACACATGCCAGTCGTCAGGATAGTCCGTTACCATCTGATTCCAGCAGACATCAGCTGCGTCCCATCCCAGTTCATAGCGCAGGATCCATCCCTTATACAGAGGATAATGATACGTTTCCTTGACCTCGCGCATCTGTTCAAGCGCTTCCCTCGCCTCGTCTAAGCGCCCGTCAGCGATCAGATTGTCCATCAGCCACAGATACCCGGCGCGGTCGTGCGGGTGCTTTTTTACATACTCCTTATAGTAGTCAATGATTTTCGTGTGATTTGTGATACACCAGTCCATGAATACGCCGCCGGCAGCCTCACAGAATGCGGCATGATTATCGTGCTTCTCCGGCTCAAGTTCCAAAGCCTGCTTCGCATATTCGGCGGCATAGTCCCGATACATCTGCGCGCGGTGGTTGTTCAGCTCCGCGAGCATGGTCAGGCATTTCCCACGATGCTCCGTTTCGAGGCAGCCCTCCTTTAACTGCCGTTCTGCATAGTCGTAGGATTCGGCAGGCAGATGCGGCTCGTTTTCCAGCATTCGCTCAATGCGGCGCAAATGCGTGTCAAAGCTTGAGGCGAACAGCTCGTCCACCGTCACGCCAAGCGCTGCGGAAAGCTCGGGAAGCAGCGAAATATCGGGATAGCTCGCGCCCTTTTCCCATTTGCTCACCGCCTGCGCAGTCACATGCAGCGTCTCTGCCAGCTTCTCCTGCGTCATATTGCAGCGCAACCGATGTGTGCGGATCTGATTTCCCATATTGTTTTCCATTTGAAACACTCCTTTCCTGTGTACCTCTATTGTAGCATTCCTCTGCTTTTCGCGCAATCGACAGCTAAGATAGGCAGTAACAACGCACGGTTGAAAAAACCGCTGACAAAATCGAAATGATGTGCTATGATAAAAACACCACCGTCCGGAGCACGGAGAACATGGAGGACAACATGGAAGAGCATCGTGTCAGGATCAGCGATATTGCGGAAGAATTGGGCTTGAGCACCGCCACGGTATCCAATGTTTTGCACGGGAAAACAAAGAAGGTATCCGACGAAACGATAAAACGCGTGCAGGCAGCGTTGGAAGAACAGCGGTATATTCCGAGTATGGCAGGCATTTTGCTTGCGCAGAATTCCTCGAAGATTATCGGGGTTGTGATCAATGACCATGAAAAATATGAAGGACATGCCTTAGAGGACGCGTTTATCGCTTCGTCGCTCAACCATTTATCAACAGAAATTGAGCGAAACGGGATGTTCATGATGGTGAAGAAGCTCACGGACATTGAGGAGATCATCAAATTTGCCTCTATGTGGAATATGGAAGGACTTGTGATCATCGGCTTTTGTGAACAGGATTATATGTACTTAAGAAATCATATGCGAATCCCCTTTGTTGTCTATGACGGTTACTGCGAAAAGCCGGATCGAATTTTTAATATCACCATTGATAATTATAACGGCGGTTATCAGGTCGGCGATTATTTCCGAAACCTCGGACACAGGCGTGCGCTTTGCATTGCCGATAACAATATTTGTGTAGACAAGGAGCGCTATGACGGCTTTTGCGCAGCATTCGGGCGTGAAAACACAGAGCTGTTCCTTGTCCCCATGAAAAAAACGGAGCGCAGAACCTTCTATCGGGAGCAAATGGAGCAATTCCGTCACGCTACGGCAGTCTTTGCCGTTTCGGACTATTATGCCATCGACCTGATCCGTTTCCTGACCGAACAAGGCTTCTCGATTCCCGAGGATATTTCCGTTGCCGGATTTGACGACACACCGTCCTGTGAGCAGGTGGTGCCGACCTTGACCTCCGTCAGACAAGACGGCGCGCAGCGTGCCGAAATTGCAATTCGAAAAATATTCGAGATGAAAGAACAGAAAAACGCGAGTACTACGACCCAACTGCCGGTCAAGCTCGTCGAACGGGAAAGCACCGGAAAGCCAAAGGCGTAAACTCAGGCTGCATTTGTGCGTTATATACAAATGTAGCCTGTATTTTTTGGAACCGGTTACGCGTTTAACCTTTGACCTTTGCGGAACGTGCCTATAGAATAGAATCAGAATCGCTCAGGAGGAAATGACATGAAACAAGAGCACTCATTTTTGAAAACCGTCTGCAAAATTGCGATACCGGTCGCGCTGCAGTCCATGCTGCAGGCGTCCTTCAGCATTGTAGATCAAATCATGATCGGTCAGCTCGGCAGCGTCAGCGTGGCAGGCGTCGGGTTTGCGGGCAAATTCTCTTCCATCTATTCCGTTATCGTTGCCGCCATCGGCACCGTTGCGGGCATCATGCTCTCGCAGTATTTGGGGCAGAACAACCGCAAAGAACTCAGAAGGAGCTTTTATGTGAATCTGCTGTTCGCGCTGGGGCTTGCGGCAGTATTTACCGGCGTCAGCGTCTGCTTCCCGCAAACCATTATCGGCATGTATACAAAGGATCCGCTGACAATTCCGGTTTCTGCGGCATATCTAAAGCTTATCGCATGGACCTTCCTGCCGATGGCGGGTGCGACATTGTTATCTACGGTGTTCCGCTGCATGGAAAAAGCGCAGCTTCCGTTATACGCCGGAATTGCAGCCGCAGTATTGAACACGGGACTGAATTACTTACTGATCTTCGGAAAGCTCGGCTTTGCTCCCATGGGTGCGGAAGGCGCAGCCATAGCGACCCTGATCTCCCAGCTTGCAAATTTAACCATCATGCTGGTGATGCTGTGGAAGCACAGGAGTTTTCTTGCAAAGGTTCCCAACGGAGAAACCGCTTCGAAATTTGACTGGAAGCAATACAGTGCGATGCTGCTTCCGATTTTGGTCTGCGAGTTTTTGTGGAGTCTCGGCGAGAATGTCTACGCGGCGGTTTACGGGCACATCGGGACGGATGCGAGCGCCGCAATGACCTTAATCAATCCGATACAGGGACTGATGATCGGCGCACTGTGCGGACTGTCGCAGGCAGCCGGCGTGATTATCGGAAAAAAACTCGGCGCAAAGGAGTATGATGACGCATATGCTTCGTCGAAAAAACTGATTCGATACGGCTTTATCGGTTCCCTTGTGCTGTCCGTTCTGATCGTTGTAACAGCGGGATATTATGTCAAGATCTTTCAGGTGGAGCCTGCTGTAAGGGCGCTGACCCGACAGATCCTGATGGCATATGCCCTGATTGCGCCTTTTAAGGTCGCAAACATGATCTTGGGCGGCGGCATCATTCGAAGCGGCGGCAAGACCTCCTATGTGATGGTGATCGACATGATCGGCACATGGGGCGTCGGTGTTCCGCTGGGCTGTATCACCGCGTTTGCCCTGCATCTGTCGATTCCCTATGTATATTTCCTTCTCTCGTTGGAAGAATGTGTCCGTTTCGCAATCTCCGTTGCGGTTTTCCGAAAGAAAAAATGGATGCAGAGCTTAAAAACAGTCTCATAAACAATGCAGCTTCCCTGAAACCCACTGCAGGGCGGCGCTTTTTGGGCGCGCATGAGATTGCCACGTCGCTGCGCTCCTCGCAATGACACGGATAGGCTACCCCCATTTGTCATTGCGAGGCGCTTGCGCCGTGGCAATCTCATGCCGGAACTACCGCCGTGTATCAACTTGTTCATACATACTGTCTGCTGCTTGCGGTCAAAATGGACATGTCCATGCTCTACAGTGGTGTTTTGTTAAGATGCGACAGTCTGTACAGCCTTCAGCTTTTTTGTTCCGGCAGGCAGTACTCCCGATAGGGTTCTCCATCTAAATCTTTCCAAATAAAGCTTCTCCCGTCGAACGTCATATAACTGTGGGGGGAGCTTTCCTTCGGGATCGAAACAGAGCCGGGGTTGAGGTATAGGTGTGTTTCATATGCTTCGCAGGCAGGAATATGCGTGTGGCCGTGCAGGAGGATATCTCCTTTATGAAGCGGCGGCAGATGATCGTTGTGATAAACATGCCCGTGGGTGGCGTAGATCAGGCGATGCTCGACGGTCAGGACGGCGTAGTCCGCTAAAATGGGAAACTGTAACACCATTTGATCGACTTCCGTATCGCAATTTCCGCGGACGCAGAGAATGTCCTTCTTTCGTTCGTTTAGCAGGTCTATCACCTTTTTCGGTGCGTAGCCCTCCGGCAGATCATTGCGGGGACCGTGGTAGAGAATGTCCCCAAGCAAAAGCATTCTGTCCGCCTTTTCCCTGCGGTATGCTTCCAGCAGCTTTTCACAATAGAATGCCGAACCGTGAATGTCCGACGCAATCAACCATTTCATATGTTTCTTCTCCTTTGCCGTAAGTCCTGTATTCGGGTTTCTCCCAATCAGCGGCATTATCATAGCACAAATTCTTGCAATTTGCTACTCTATCATAGCTTTCAAACAGAAGTCCTTTGTGATTCGCCTTCCCCATTCCTCTGCTGCGTTTCCACTGCGCAAAATTTTAAAATTTTTTCGTTTTCAAGAAGACAAAATCGCTTTGTTGTGGTATGATAAGTCATGGTCAAAAGACAAGGAGGTTTTCCCATGTGTTTACCATGCAAGGGCGCCATTGTGACCGGCGGAAGCCGAGGTATCGGCAGAGCAAAGCGGCATTCCACATTCTCATCTCCGATGAGGCTTCGTAAATCACAGGTGTCGATGAAATGGAGTGTTCTTAAATGAGAAAACTATTATTCTCTCTGCTTCTGCTGATCACCCTCGGCGGCTGCGCAGCGCAGCAGGCGGATAGCAATGGCTATCGCTGCATCACAATGCAGGAAGCTGCGGAGTGGATGACGCGCGAAAGCGGATATATCATTTTGGATGTTCGAACGCAGGAGGAGTTTGCCGCAGGGCATATACCAAACGCGATCTGCATCCCCAACGAGACGATCGGCAGCGAAGTACTTTCCGCCCTGCCTGATAAGACGCAGTTGATCCTTGTCTATTGCCGTAGCGGAAACCGCAGCAAGCAGGCAGCGTGTAAACTTGCAAAGATCGGTTATAGCAATGTTGTAGAATTTGGCGGCATCCTCGATTGGCAGGGTGAAATCGTTACCGAGTCGCCATAAACAAGGAACAGAAGGAGTAAAACTATGTATCTTAATATCACAAAGGAAAACTATCAAACAGAGGTTGTCGAGAGCGACAAGCCGGTTCTGCTCGACTTTTGGGCAACCTGGTGCGGTCCGTGCCGCATGATTGCGCCGACGGTTGAAGAAATCGCGGCGGAGCGCTCCGATATCAAGGTCGGCAAGGTCAATGTTGACGAGCAGGCAGAGCTTGCCGCCGCTTTCGGGATCGTCAGCATCCCGACGCTGGTCGTCCTGAAAAACGGCAAGGTCATCAATCAGCTTGTCGGCGTCCGTCCGAAGGAAGATATTTTAAGAATGCTGTAATATGCCCAAAGACTGCGGAGCGCCGTATTTTGATGATGACAGCTTTACCGCAGAGTTCAATGAATGCAAAGCACGCTGCGAGAAATCAAGGCGTGCTTTTTCGGAATGAAAGCTCCTCGGCAAATGAAAAATCACATTGATTTTCGTGCGCAGGAGTGCTATAATGAGACCATGCAGCGGCATTATGCCGAAATTGCTTGGTTCGATTTATCCTACATAGAAAGCTCGGGAGGAAAGAAAATGACCGTATTTGTTACCGGCGGTGCCGGATTTATCGGCAGCCATACCTGCGTCGAGTTGCTGCAAGCAGGTTTTGAAGTCATCATCGCAGACGATCTCTCCAATGCCTCGGCAGATGTACCCGAAAAGATCAAAAAGATCACCGGCGTTGCGCCTGTTTTTTATCAGGGCGATGTATGCGATAAGAGCTTCCTGCGGAGTATCTTCTCTGCCCATTCCATTGACGCAGTCATTCACTTTGCGGGCTTCAAGGCGGTCGGTGAGAGCTGCCATATCCCGTTGAAATACTACCGCAACAATCTGGATTCCCTGATGTCTGTTGTTGAGACGATGGAGGACTTCGGCTGTAAATGCTTGGTCTTCTCCTCCTCTGCAACGGTTTACGGTCCTGTAAATCCCGTCCCCTACGAGGAGACGATGTCCGCATATATTGCGACCAATCCCTATGGCTGGACCAAGCTGATGATCGAGCAGATTTTGCGAGATTATGCAGCGGCGCATCCGGATTTTTCCGTGATTCTGCTTCGTTACTTCAATCCCATCGGTGCACACCCCTCCGGGCTTTTGGGCGATGATCCCAACGGTATACCGAATAATCTCATGCCCTATGTGGCGCGTGTTGCGGCAGGCATTCTCCCGCAGCTCACCGTCTTTGGCGACGATTACGACACGCCCGACGGCACCTGCCTGCGGGACTATCTCCATGTGGTCGATCTTGCCAAAGGGCATCTGAAAGCGATCAACTATGCTGCCGCGCACACTGGCATTGAGGCAGTAAATCTCGGCACCGGAAACGGCGTCAGTGTTTTGGAGCTTGTCCACGCCTTTGAGCGCGCGACCGGTGTGAAGGTTCCGTATGTGATCGGACCCCGCCGCGAGGGCGATCTTGCCCGCTGCTGGGCAAACGCCGAAAAGGCAAAAACGCTTTTTGGCTGGACGGCGGACATGACCCTCGAAGAGATGTGCCGCGACAGCTGGAACTTCGTTCAAAATGCGGAAAAGAACAAGTAGTTCGGGTACCCAGACCTACAATGGATTTCAAAACAATATATATTTTTAACCAATTGATAGGGGCTTCGGTTTTCCGAAGCCCCTATTAGGCTGTTAAGGCTAAAACTTTACTTTCCGAAATGTGGACCCTTAAGATCGGTAGCAGTACGCCGTAGGGCGCGACGACCTCGG
>JBJDYD010000070.1:0-2494 GCA_051867015.1 Faecousia sp.
TGGATCAGGGCAAGGATGCGCTGATTATCTATGACGACCTTTCCAAGCACGCGGTTGCTTACCGTGCGCTCTCCCTGCTCATTCGCCGCCCGCCCGGACGCGAGGCGTTCCCCGGCGACGTATTCTATCTCCATTCGAGACTGCTCGAGCGTGCCGCGCGTGTTGCCCCGGAATACGGCGGAGGCTCGCTGACTGCGCTGCCGATCATCGAAACGCAGGCGGGCGACGTCTCGGCATATATCCCGACGAATGTTATTTCCATCACGGACGGACAGATCTATCTGGAGTCCGAGCTGTTCCATGCGGGCATCCGTCCCGCCATCAACCCCGGTATCTCTGTCTCCCGCGTCGGCGGCAGTGCGCAGATCAAGGCGATGAAGAAGGTCGCAGGCTCCTTGAAGCTGATGTATTCGCAGTACCGCGAGCTGCAATCCTTCGCCCAGTTCGGCTCCGACCTTGACGCGGACACCAAGGCGCGTTTGGAGCAGGGCGCACGCGTTGTAGAAATCTTGAAGCAGGATCGCAATTCCCCTGTGGATGTTGCTTTGCAGGTCTGCATCATCTATGCGGTCACAAAGGATATGCTTTCCGATGTGCCCGTCGAGCGTATCCACGATTTTGAGACGGCGCTGTTTGAATATCTGACTGTCCAGCGTCCCGCGATCTTGGAGAGCATCCGTGAGACAAAGGAGCTGACCAAGGATAACGAAGCCGCGCTGCGCGAGGCGATCGAAGCCTGCAAGACGCAATTCGTCGTGAAGGAGTAAGCCATGTCCGGAGCGTCGATGAAACAGATCAAGACGCGCATCAAGAGCGTCGAAAGCACGCGCCAGATCACAAAAGCGATGGAGCTTGTGGCAACCTCGAAGCTGCGCAAGGCAAAGCAGCGGGTTGAAAACGCACGCCCGTACCATGAGGTACTGTTGGAAGCCATCTCCGGCTTGCAGGCGGGCGCGGCGGAGAGTCCGACCGTCTTTGCACAGGCGCGTGAGGTAAAAAAGACCTGCTATGTTGTCATTGCGGGCGACCGCGGTCTGGCGGGCGGCTATAATGCCAACCTCTTCCGCATGGTCAAGCGCATGACGGACGGCACGGACTTCTGCGTTCTCCCCATCGGCAAAAAATCGCTGGAGCATTTCAGTCATATGGGCTGTGAGCTGGTCAGCACCTATTTCGGCGTGACCGGCACTGTCGGCATCGGCGATTGTATGCAAATGGCAAAGCTCTTGTGCGAGGGCTTCGCGGAGGGCAGCTATGACCGCGTGGTTGTGGCTTACACGAAGTTCCAATCCATGCTCTCGCAGGTGCCCGTGTGCGATCCGCTGCTGCCCATTGCCCTGCGCGAGAACGAGAAGCACTATTCCGGCGCCCTCGTCGAGGGAGAGGCGGAGGAGCTGGTGGCGAAGATCGTACCGCAGTATGTCTCGGGCATTTTGTATTCTACCCTTTGCGAGGCTGCCGCGTCGGAGCATGGCGCGCGCCGTACTGCGATGAACGCGGCGAATAAAAACGCCGGCGAGATCATTGATACCTTGCAGCTCCGCTATAACCGCGCGCGGCAGGCTGCTATTACGCAGGAAATCACGGAAATCGTTTCCGGCGCAGAAGCGCTGTAAGCTATAAAAGGAGAAATCCGTATGCAAGAAAAAAACATCGGTCGTGTTGTGCAGGTCATCGGACCGGTTCTGGACATCCGCTTCCCGAACGGTCATTTGCCCGATCTGCTCAATGCCATTGAAATTGAACGCGAGGACGGCGTGCTCGTCTGCGAGGTTGCGCAGCAGCTTGGCGACGATGTGGTGCGCTGCATTGCCATGAGCTCCACCGACGGCATGATGCGCGGCATGGAGGCGGTCGATACCGGCACGGGCATCAAGGTTCCCGTCGGCAAGGAGACCCTTGGCAGAGTCTTTAACCTCCTTGGCAAAGCCATTGATAATAAGCCCCAGCCCGTCACCTGTGAAAAATGGAGCATCCACCGCGACCCGCCCGCCTATGACGAACAGGAGAGCACCACGGAGATGCTTGAAACGGGCATCAAGGTTGTCGATTTGATCGCGCCTTACGCAAAGGGCGGTAAAATCGGTCTGTTCGGCGGCGCGGGCGTCGGCAAGACTGTCCTCATTATGGAACTTATTAATAACGTCGCAAAGCAGCACGGCGGTATCTCCGTGTTCGCCGGCGTCGGTGAGCGTACCCGTGAGGGCAACGACCTGTATAACGAAATGCAGGAATCCGGCGTTATCAACAAGACCGCCTTGGTCTATGGTCAGATGAACGAGCCGCCCGGAGCGAGAATGCGTGTGGCGCTTTCCGGTCTGACGATGGCGGAGTATTTCCGCGACCGCGAGGGGCAGGACGTGCTGCTGTTTATCGACAATATCTTCCGTTTCACACAGGCAGGCTCGGAGGTCTCTGCCCTGCTCGGCAGAATGCCGTCCGCCGTCGGCTACCAGCCCACCCTGGCGACCGAAATGGGCGCTTTGCAGGAGCG
>JBJDYD010000071.1:0-11070 GCA_051867015.1 Faecousia sp.
AACTGCCTACTACAGAGGCTGATACACAACTTTTAATTGTTACAAACTACTACAGCGTTGGCTGTGACATATCTCGTAGGGGCGGCTATCAGCCGCCAGCCGGAACGCGGTCGGTAGCTCCTGCACACGGCGGGGACATGTCGCCGCCCTACAAAGGGTTGCATTACAATAACATGCATGCCATTCCCGCAGCTAAAAAAGACGCAGAGAAAGCAAGCTTCTCTGCGTCTCGCGCTTCATATGGAAATTACAGGCGAATACGGCCGCCGATGAGTCTGCCGGTTGCCGCAAGGCGCTCCGCATCTCTGCCTCTGGGCTCCAAGACGCCATGTGCGCCGAGAACCATGAGAATGGCAAGGTAAGTATCCCAGCCAAGCGGAGCAGCGCCGCGCTCCATTTCGGAAATCTTCTGACGACTCTTACCGACTGCATCGCCAAGCTCTGCTTGAGACATACGCATCTTCTTACGGTATGCGGGCAGATCCTGAACCAAAGATTCAATCAATTCTTTTTGTTGTTCTGTCTGTACAAACTGCGGCATATCCTTACCCTGCTTTCTTAAAATATTATTGTTTTCAAGGGCACCCAGTCTTACCCTTGTAGTCTATTTAGATTATAACATAGTATTTTTTAAATGTAAACCCTTTCTTGAAAAAAATCTCAAAAATTTAAAACTTTTTTAGCATTTTTTTCAGAACCGGGCTCCGCCGTACCGTGTCAGGCAAAAAAATACGAACGCAATCACCGCGAAAAGCGCAGCGCCGCCGAAAATACAGAGGAGAACACGCTCCCAGATCGGCATTTCCGCAGCGGCTTGCCCCTCTTCCTCCGCCCAAGGCGAAAGCTGCGGGGTAAAGCTTCGCAGGATCGGCGCAGGCTTCTCGGCGGCGGTATACCGCACATCCTCCAAAGGGACGCGCGACCCTGACGGCAGCACGTTTCCGCAAGCCATGCAGCGCTCACGCAGCGGCGGATTTGGGAAGCCGCAGGCGCATTCGACACTTCCCGCCTCCTGCGGCGTGCAAAGCCGATGCGTCGGCAACCGGCGCCATCGGGTTCCGTCTGCAAAGATTACGCGTTCTACCGTGACTCGCAGGTACTCGACCTCCGCACGCGGCAGGACAAACATATGTTCCTCGCCGAATACGCTCCGCGGCTTGGCGGCGCAGTTCGTCATCGGCAGCTCACACACACGATAGCACGTCCTTCCAAATACATCCAGTCCCTCTGCGTTCAAAAACACCGTGCGGATCTCACGCTCACCGCAATTGAACAGACGTACCTGCAAAAGAACCGCACCGTTCCCGCGTTCAATGCTGCGGCGGCTGCAATGCACATAGACGGGGCATTCCGGCTGAAACTCCTTCCGGCGCTGCATTGCAAGCGGAAGAAAGCGATCTGTAGGGATCATGCGTCTGTCTCTCCGTTTCCCCGCGTAAAGACCGCCGCATAACTTGCACCGTCTTCCAAGACCGTCTGCTCGAGACCAACCGTCAGCGCCTCGCCGTTGGCGAAAAAGCACCACCATGCCTCGCCGTCGTCCCAATCCGCCTTTTCACCGTCGACGACGTCATACAGCCCCGCACTCTCGGCGGACTCCGCCACCAGTCCCTCTGCCAGCAGCGCATCCGCCAGGTTGGTCTTCTCCGTCTCCAGCTCAAAGAGCTTCTCTGACCCATCGGCGTGCGTGACTGCAAAGGTGATCTGCATCGTCTCGTTTTCCTGCGCAGAGCGTAAATAACAGCCGGATAAGCCGCACAGCAGACACACGAGCAAGAAAAATGCGGTCATTTGTTTCATAAAGCAATCCTCCGATTTCTCTTAGAATGATCTTAGCATATTTCTTTGTCGGAATCAACCATTTTCCGCTGCAAAACGAGAAAAGATATGCAAAGCGCGCCCTCCGGCACGAGGACGCGCTTTTTCAGGAGATATCTTCTTTTGAATATCGCTACGACAGGTCAGCGCCCATCTCACAGGTATAGAGCCACGCAATGCTGTCACCGTCAGAGAGCGTATAGTCCGAGCAGCCGACGGAGGGGAACGAGCCGTTCACCGCATAGAGCCACCCGGAGCCGGTGCCGCAGTCGCGCTCATAGAGATTTCCGATTCCTTCGATGTAAGCGGTGTTATAGACGGGTGAAACAGAGAATTCCAGCGCAATACCGTACTGCTTCGTGACGCGCTGCAAAACGTCGAACACCGTATCCCCCTCCAGCAGCTCCACGCTGACCGTGCCGAGGATCCAGCCGTTTTCCGGCACAATTGCTTCCTTTCCCGCTTTCAGATTATCCATATGCGAAAGGACGGTTGCGCAGGAGATATAGATCGTGCATTGCGGCACAGGTGGCTCTGTCGGCGGCTCAGTTTGTGGCTCTGTTGCCGCCGTCGTTGCAGGCTCCGTTGCGGGAGGTTCCGTTGTGGGAGGTTCCGTTGCGGGAGGCTCCGTTGCAGACGGCTCCGTTGCTGTGCTCGGCGTTGTGGCTGCCTCCGTCGCAGGAGGTTCCGTCCCTGTCGTTGCAGCCGTGGAAGCCTCCGTTGCCGTGCTCTGCGTTGTCGGGGCTTCCGTCGCAGGCGCTTCCGTTTCCGTCGTTGCGGCTGTGGAGGGCTTTGTCGCAGCCGGTGTAGTGGAGACGGCAGGCTGCTCCTGCAGCGGAGCGGATTGTATGGTCGAGTCCGGAGTCGAGAGGGTTTTCTCTCCCGTTTCAGGCTGCGATGTGTCTCCAAAGAGGAACGCCGCTGTCAAAACGCAGACAATCACCACTGCCGCAATCACGGCATATTGCCACTTTTTCATTTTGCGAGGTAGCGGCAAAGCATCGCCGCCGCTTGTGCGCGGGTCGCGGTGCCCTGCGGGTCAAGGCGGCTGCCGTCGGTGCCGTTGATCACGCCGGCGGCAACTGCCCAGTTCATGGCAGCCTGCGCCCAATCGGAAACGCTTTCACGGTCAACAAAGGTCTCGGGCAGTGCAGCACCGTCTTTTTCGCCCGCATAACGCCAGAGGATCGTCGCAAACTCCTCGCGGGTGATCGGTGCGTCGGGCGCAAAGCGATTGTCACCGACGCCGTTCACGATATTTTCCTGCTGCGCCCATGCCACGGCATCGGCGTACCAGATATTCTTTTCCACATCGACAAAGCTGCTCTCGCCCTCCGCTTTCTCCCCGGAGGCGCGATAGAGGATGGTCACGAGCATGGCGCGCGTCATGGTGCCCTCCGGCGTAAACTCGGTCGCAGACATTCCGTTCATCCAACCCCGCTCCGTCGCCTCGCAGATCTCCGCGCGTGCCCAATGCCCATCAACATCCGTATAACGAGTGCAGTCATGTGCCTTGACGCTGATGCGGAAATAAGCGACGCTCTTGCCGCCGAGGGTTGAAATGCTGCAATCAACCGGCTTTGAGAAATCCGCGTCCTTCAGACCGGTCACGATGGCATAATGGGGATCAAGGGAGGTGGTATAGGTGCAGTCCTCCGCCTTGCCGCCATAGCCGAGGTCAAAGGTCAAAACAAAGGGATCCTCCTTCGTGCCGCTGCCCTCGGCGGGTTCGCCGTCAACCATGTAGGTCGCCACGGCGTTGTAGTTTTCGTCAAAGGTTGTCGTGCGGGTCATTTCCTTTGTCACGCCGCCGAGCGTAAAGCTTGTAAACACGGGCAGTCCGTAGAAGCCGCTGCCGATGTCGTCTGTGGTCGTGTCAAGGTTCATTGTATAGTGGAACTGCAAGACATCGCCGCTCTTCGGCGTGATCGAGCTTAAGCCCCAGTTGGAGAAGTCGTCATTATTATAGGAGAGCATCCAGCCGGAGTAGCCGCCGCAGCTTCCGAGTCCGTTGATCTCGGTAATATAGCCCTCCGCAACACCCTTTGCCTCGATCCCGTTGGCATCAAACGCAGCCTGTACTACCTCTGCGGCGGTCATGCCCTCATAGAACGGCACGGAATAGTCTGCCAAAACAACGCCTGTCTCACTGGCGTTCTTCGCCTTTGCCGCCGAAGCTGTGTAGTCATAAACACCGACGGAGACATAGCCCTTTTTTTCATATGCCTTGACGCTGATGCGGAAGTAAGCGACGCTCTTGCCGCCGAGGGTTGAAATGCTGCAATCAACCTGCTTTGAGAAATCCGCATCCTTCAGACCGGTCACGATGGCATAATGGGGATCAAGGGAGGTGGTATAGGTGCAGTCCTCCGCCTTGCCGCCATAGCCGAGGTCAAAGGTCAAAACAAAGGGATCCTCCTTCGTGCCGCTGCCCTCGGCGGGTTCGCCGTCAACCATGTAGGTCGCCACGGCGTTGTAGTTTTCGTCAAAGGTTGTCGTGCGGGTCATTTCCTTTGTCACGCCGCCGAGCGTAAAGCTTGTAAACACGGGCAGTCCGTAGAAGCCGCTGCCGATGTCGTCTGTGGTCGTGTCAAGGTTCATTGTATAGTGGAACTGCAAGACATCGCCGCTCTTCGGCGTGATCGAGCTTAAGCCCCAGTTGGAGAAGTCGTCATTATTATAGGAGAGCATCCAGCCGGAGTAGCCGCCGCAGCTTCCGAGTCCGTTGATCTCGGTAATATAGCCCTCCGCAACGCCCTTCGCTTCGATGCCGTTGGCTTCAAATGCCTTTTGCACCAGCTCAGCAGCGGTCATGCCCTCGGTGAACACTACAGGATAATCCGCGAGGACGACGCCCGTCCGGCTGGCGTTCTCCGCCTTTGCCGCCGAAGCAGTGTAGTCATACACGCCGACATAAACATAGCTGACGCCGCTGTTCTTCACATCCGTCATGTCAAACAGTGCGGTTTTTCCCTCGAGCAGGCGCTCATAGCCGGCAAGGGCATAACCGACCTGCTGCGTAGCAAGCAGATTGGGGGTGTTGTCGGCATGCCCGAACGCAACCGTGTCTTTTGCAAGATAGGAAAACATTGCAGAGACAAGCCACGCGCCGTCTTCCTTCACAAAGCGGCTGTCCTTCGCGGGATCAATGCCGAGGCTGCACAGCGCAAGCAGCACCTGCGCCGGAGATTCGGAGCAAGCGGTGCCCCAAGACACATAGCCGCCGTCTGCCTGCTGCAAACCGCTCAAAACCGTCAAGCCGCGCTCCACCGCCGCTTTGACCTCCGCCTGCTCGCAGTAAGGCGCGAGTGCTTGAATGACCATCGCGGTCATATCGACATCCGCTGTGCTGCCGAAAAATGCCCAACCGCCGTTTTCCAGTTCCTTGTTCAAAAGCTCTTGCACATAGCGCTCGCGCGTTGCCGTCGCACCCTCGGGCAGCACATACGCCGCGCTGTCCAAGGCGAGCAGGGCATAAAGGGTTCCGTTGATGCCCTGCGACGAGGTCTTGTCAAAATCGCCCAGCGGCGCAATCATGCTGTAGCCGGCAAAATCGGACGCATCCATGCCGCAGGCGGTCAATGCAAGGGTGATACGGGAATAAGTGGTGTTGTTGTACTCATCCATCACGCCCTTTTTCTCTCGGATCTGCTGCGCCATATACGCCAGATATTCTGCGCGCAGCTCTTCCGTCAGATTGCCGCTGCGGGCAAGCTGCAAAATCGTCCAATCGCTGTAGCTTCCCTCCTTGCACGTTGCGGTAAGGTAGTCCGAAACGCCGTCCACCGCGTCGGCAAGCTCCATCGGAAGCGCAGCCGCCTCCGCCGCGAGCGCAGCGGGCAGCACGCTGAGCAGAAGCGCCAGCGTCAAAAGAAATGCAATGGTTCTTTTCATGTTGGTTCCTCCAATGATCAAATTTGCAATCCGCGCCGCTTTCGGCAGCCGTGGTTGCATAAAAAAAGCTGTGGCAAACCTGCCACAGCCGTTTTTCTGTGATAATTGTCTTTTTGTAGGTCTTCTGACTTACGCTTAGGATCCCATCGGATCTGCGGACGCGCTCTGCCTTCCCGGTTTCCCAGTGACTGACTTTCGTCAACGAGCGGCGCCCTCAGCGCTTACAGCGGCGGTTACCGCGGGGACTTTCACCCCATTCCCTTGTTCATCTTCGCGCCTATACGGCAGCGGAGCCACAAAAAGGAGACAATATGAAGTTCAGCAACAGTATAGCACCCCGGCGGTCTTCTGTCAAGCAGGAATCACCGTGGAAAGATTCAGAAGAATCTGCGCGATTTCCGCACGGGTCGCCGTGCCGGTCGGATCCAGCATGGCATTTCCCTTTCCGTTCAGAATATGCTGACCGACCGCCCAGCGCATCGGTATCTTGGCATAGTCCGAGATCTTGTCCGCATCGCGGAAAACGCTGAGATTGCCGGACGCGGTAATGTCCTGTTCCATATACTTGGCATAGCGGTAGAGCATCGCCGCCGTCTGCTCACGGGTTACCGGCGCTTCGGGGCTGAATTGCGTCGCACTCGTACCGTTCACCACGCCGGAGGTATACGCCCACGCGACGGCATCGGCATACCATTCCTTCGCCGGAACGTCCGTAAACGGATGCTTGCCTCCCGTCTCGCCGCTCATACGGTAAAGGATCGTCGCCAGCATCGCCCGCGTCAGCGTGCCCTCGGGATCAAAACGATCCTCCGCCACGCCGTTCATATAGCCGCCGCCCACGGCAAAGTCGATCGCCTCGTGATACCATGCGTTTACATCGGCGTCAGCATAGCGCAGGAGATAACACTCACTGCTGCGCAGGACGGTCGTATAATACCGCGCATTCTCCTTCTCATAGGCATACAGCGCGTACAGCGTCGTTTCCCCCTTCGTCGGAGTGAAGGTGTCTGTAAAATATGCGGGCATCTCGGCGCTGTCTTCGAGCTTGGCAAGCGTCCAGCCGACAAATGCATAGTTCTCGGCATCTGCCTTCGGCGTACCGGTCGGCGGGGTCAGCTTCAGCGCGTCGCCCACATAACCGGAATCATCCGCTTTCCCGCAGCCGTCGGGGACGGAATAGGTTACTTTTGCGGCTGTCTTTGCGGCAAACCGAACCGTCAGGACACAATCTGCGGTCAGGTTCTCCACACGGAAGGTATTCTCCCCTTCCTGCGTCACGGTTGCAGCCCCTTCCGGTGTGAGCGTATAGTCCGCAACATAAGCGCCCTCGGCAGGGGTTGCAGTGACGACATTGTCCGTGACACTGACCGCGCCGAGCGTCTCATCGTTCGCAGCAGCACTGAAGGTATAATGCACAATGCTTTGTAAGTCCGTCGCGTAATACTTTACCTTCTCCGCATTGTAATACTGGTACAGCGCATAGAGCGTTGTCTCCGCCTGCGCGGGGGTATAGGAAGCCGTATAAACGGTCGGCAGGGTCTTCGTGTCCGAAACGGGCATCTCCGTCCAGCCGACGAAGGAATAGCTGTAAGCGTCGGCGCTCGGCTCTCCCTCGGGGTCACTCAGCGCAATGCTTTCTCCGACATAGCCGGTGCTGTCCGCCTTTGTGCAGCCGTCGGGAACCGAATAATGCACCGTTGCAGGAGTCTTCGCGGCAAAATTGACCGTCAGCAGGCAATCGGCGGTCATATCCGTCACGCGGAACACATCGCCCTCCTGCGTAACGGTCGCGGCATTCTCCGGCGTAAGCGTATAGCCCGCAACATAAGCACCCTCGGCAGGCGCCGCAGTCACAACCTCACCCGCAACGCTGACCGTGCCGAGCGTCTCGTCATTGGAGGCGGCAGTCAAGGTATACACCGGCGCTTTCTGCTTGAGCGTCCAAGTGGAGCAGACTATCTGTCGTGCATCGACATTTCCATGCCCCGGGTAGCCATCCTCATCGGAGACAACAATCGGGAAAGCGCAGTAGTATTTGATTGCTGAGGTAATCGTTTGATATTGGTCGTAGAAGTCCCACTCTCCAACCTCTGACTTCATCTGGGCGATTGCATCACAGACATAAGCGCCCGCCTTCAATTCACGGAAGAATACCGTCTCCCATTCGTAATCATAGTCAAAGGTGACAGACTGAGAATAGCCGTATGCGACCGCGACGCCCTTCTCGCGCAAGGGGGCGTGGAGTCCGTCCGTCGCCATGCCGAGGCAGGTGGCGCTCCACAGCAGGCTGTTCGGCGCATCAGAATCCATATGGTTGGCAATGGCGGTACCGTCAACGCAGTAATAGTACATGGTACCGTTTACACCATAGCCTCCGTTGCTACCGGCATAGTAAGCATGTTGATATTCGCTGTATGTACCGGTCACCGTCTCCATATCGGCAGAGGTTATGCCCGTGCCGCTCTGGAGGCAGATATAGGAGGTGTTGGCGCGGGAGGTATAATCCTCGCTGCCTTCCACATAGTAGTCCGTATCACCGTGGGAGTCGAAAATCACAACGCCGCAGGTCTCCAGCGCATTGGCAATATTATCAATGGTGGCATTGGTGGTCATATAGGTTGTGCTGGTGCCGCCGGTCGCCTCGGCGATGGACTTCGCCTCATTGACGTACTGCGTAGTGAAGCTGGTGTCGATGCCGTAATAGGGCTGGATCACAGCCACATTCACCGAAGAAGCGCTGCCGCCCTTGGTTGCATAGGAGGTGACCTCCACGCCGGCATAATCCTCCGGGTCGGCACCCTCGACGGCATTGGCACGAATCTTGGCGCGCAGTCTGGGCGAATAGCCGCAGACAACGCCCTCGGTGGTTTCCCATGTAAAGAAGTCGCCGTTGCGGCGGATCGAGCCTTCCACAAAGGTGTCGGAGCCTTCCACGGCGGCAATGATCTCGTCGACAATGGCAGCATAGCTGTCTGCGTCGGCAGCTTTGCCGCGCTTGGCAACGACTTCTGTTTCCTCGATGCTCTCGATGGTCTGCCAAATATCCGCCGTAACGGCGTCATAGGCCTCCTGCGCAATGGGCTCTGCCGAGGGCTCTGTTTCTTGTGCAAAGGTCGCCGGAATCGGCAGCATTGCCAAAACCAGCAGGATCGCAAGGATTCGTTTCATTGTTTTTTCTCCTTATTAAATTTTAAATTTCGGACGTAATTTCACATGGTACATGATTTCCAGCCGCCCAATCAGCGCGTCATAAATCGCGAAGGTGACATTCGCCATAAGCAGCAGCACCGCAAGCAGATAGGTCTCATACTGCGCGAACTCCGCTCTGAGCGCCTCCATGCGGAACACGAAAAGCATCAGGCTATAAGCGGCAAGCACCGCCGCGTTGCAATAGGCGAGCTTTGCAAGCCATCGAAGTGCGTTGGGACGTAAACGGTTCAGGAACTTGCGGAGCATCGGATAATACCCAAAGAACGCAAACAGCACTGCGGACTCCTTTTCCGGCGCGATCAACGCGGCAAGCCCTGCCACGGCGAGAAACCAAACCGCGCTCCACTTTTTACCCGTCTCCGCGTAAACGGGAATCAGCACCAGAGACGCGAGCACGGGGCAGGCAATCGACGCAAAGGGCACCACGCCGCCGAAAAACATCAGCGCCACCGCAAGCGCCGCCAGCACGCCGCACAGGGCAAGGCGTTTGGTATCACTTCGCCGTCTCATGCTTTGCACCGTTCGCGTTGTTCTTCAGCAGCGCATACTTGATATCCCACAGCTTTTGGGAAAGATCAACATAATAGGTATGCGGATTGTCAAAGCGCTTGACCTCATCCCAAAGGGTATCGACCTGCGCGCGGCAGTAGTCGCGAATTTCCGTCAGGGTCGGGAGCTTATAGACCAGCTCACCGTTTTTGAAGATCGGCACCTGTAATTCCTTGGCGGTGAAGTTATAGACGGTCTTCTGCTTCCACGTTGCCTCGGGGTCGAAGATCAGGAGATCCTTCGAGTCATCCACCGTCTCGTCGTGGACGCAGAGGTAGTCCGCAATCGCCTTGCCCGTGTCGTTGCCGTAGAAGCGGTAGAGCTTCTTGAAATGCGGGTTGGTGATCTTGCCGACATTCTCCGAAATTTTGATCTTCGGCTCAATCGTGCCGTCGTCATGTTCGACCGCGACGAGCTTGTAAACGCCGCCGAAGACCGGCTCGCTCCGGGCGGTGATCAGGCGCTCACCCACGCCGAACATGTCAATCTGCGCACCCTGCTGCAAAATATCCTGAATGATGTACTCGTCAAGAGAGTTGGATACGGAGATGCGGCATTTCGTCCAGCCCGCGTCATCGAGCATCCTGCGCGCCTGTTTGGTCAGATAGGTCATGTCGCCCGAGTCTAAGCGGATGCCGCACTCCTCGATGCCGAGGGGCTTCAATACCTCGTTGAATACGCGGATGGCGTTCGGCACGCCGCTTTTGAGCGTGTTGTAGGTATCGACCAGCAGGGTGGCGTTGTGGGGATACAGCTCGCAGTAGGTCTTAAACGCCTCATATTCGGAGTCGAACATCTGCACCCACGAATGCGCCATCGTGCCGCCTGCGGGAACGCCGTAGAGCTGGTCGGAGATCGTGCAGGCGGTGCCGTGGCAGCCGCCGATAAACGCCGCGCGCGCGCCCAAGATCGCACCCTGCGCGCCCTGCGCTCTGCGGGAGCCGAATTCCAGCACCGTTCTGCCCTGCGCCGCGCGGACAACGCGGTTCGCCTTCGTCGCAATCAGGCTCTGATGGTTGAGAATGAGCAAAATGTAGGTCTCGACAAGCTGCGCCTCGATCGCGCGGGCGCGGACGGTCAGAATCGGCTCACGGGGGAAGACCGGCGTTCCCTCCGGAACGGCAAAAATGTCGCCCGTAAAGCGGAAGTCCCGCAGATACTTGAGGAATTCCTCGTCAAAGATGCCGCGTCCGCGCAGATAGGCGATGTCCTCGTCCGAGAAATGCAGGTCACGGATGTACTCGATCACCTGCTCCAGTCCCGCTGCGATGGCAAAGCCGCCGCCGTCGGGGACATTGCGGTAAAAGACATCGAAATAGCAGATGCGGTCGCGCATCCCGTTGCGGAAGTAGCCGTTGCTCATCGTCAACTCGTAAAAGTCGCAGAGCATGGTCATGTTCAGTTTGTCATAAGTGTTCATAGCGCACCTCTTTTAATATATTGCCTTTATTATAGACCACTTTCGCCAAAATGACAATCCCCTCAAACGCAGGAATTTTCATTGACCTTGTCCTGTTTTTTTGCTATGATGAAGGAGAAAATAACCCGAATTTGACAGTAAACAGAAGCAGGAAGGCCCGCAAACCGTTGGAACACAAG
>JBJDYD010000072.1:0-2460 GCA_051867015.1 Faecousia sp.
CCGGTCGTCAGCCCCTCCCTGCGACCCACACTTTGTAGTGATGACTCAAAAAATTTCGCAACGCACCAAATCATTTTAACATAGTCCGATTTATTGGACACATGATGTTGTAGAATAAGAGCAGAAGGAAACAGAAACGGCTCTGAAGGAGGATAAGATCATGGCAAACAAAGGCAGAAGCGAACCGGGTTTGTTCGGCAGCGTAAATCATTACGACGAGCATGGCAAGAAAGTGGGGCATAGCGATCCCGGGCTGTTCGGCGGCTATACCCATTACGATGCCGACGGCAAGAAGATCGGGCATTCCGATCCCGGGCTGTTTGGCGGCTATCATCATTACGATACCAACGGGAATAAAACAGGTCACTCCGATCCGGGGCTGTTCGGCGGCTATCATCACCACGATGCCAACGGAAAAAGCACCGGCTCCAGCGATCCCGGCATGTTCGGAACATACCACCATAGTGACAATCAGGGCTGCTATGTGGCAACCTGTGTCTACGGATCCTATGACTGCCCGCAGGTATGGACACTGCGCCGTTTCCGGGATAATACCCTCGCGGCTACGGCGCCGGGCAGAGCATTGATTCGTACCTACTACGCCATCAGCCCCACCATCGTGAAATGGTTTGGTAAAACCAAATGGTTCAAAAAACTGTGGCAAGGCATACTGGACAGCATGGTGCAGCGCCTCAATCGCAGCGGTGTGGAAGGCACCCCCTACAACGATAAAGATTGGTGACACAGGGGGACGGTTCGGAACCACCGAAAAAGATACATCCAAAAGATGATGCTCAAAATTTTGGGGACAATTTCGTTTTCATAGACGATAAGCTTGGAAAATGCCGTTTTTCATGGAGCAAAATGCGAAAAGCACTGCTTTGTCTGTGGTTTCGAACCGTCCCCTGCGTTGCGATCAAAACTAAAATATAGGAAGGGATAAAGATGGCAGCTTTTATACTTGTAATCGTGTTTATTTTGTGCGGACGTGAGGCGCTCCAGCATTACAAGGCTGAAAAATACGCAATGAAAGTTGTGCATGGAGTAGATATAGATTTTTTCGGCTTTATGCTCGAAAATCATCCATTGATTTTTATCGGCGGCATATTTGCTTTAATTATCGTTATAGCGATGTGTTTCGTTTAGTAACATAACACAGGGGACGGCGTCCTCGAAGTCCCGCGTGTAGGAACTACTCACTGCGTACAAACTCCCCTCCCATGTCATTGCGAGGAGCGCAGCGACGCGGTTGCGCAGCCGTTCGTGACGGAGGAGCGTTACGGATGCGGCATACCCCTTGCGGGTGCAATCTCGTGCAGGAAGCAGCAAGTGCGTACAAACCTACAGCCGGAGATTGCCACGACCGGTGCGCAGCCCTTGCGGCAACGGAGCTTTACGGATGTAACGCAGCCCTTGCGTGTAGTGTGCGCACCGGTCTCGCAATGACAAATTAGGGCAATCTCCCCTGTCATTGCCACGCCCCCTCCGTAACACAGGGGACGGTTCTCTGTGTTATCTATGCTTTGACGATAGGCAAAAAAACACGGGGCATCACTGCCCGCTGATCTAAAACAAAACTCAATTTGCATTTGGAAGAACTACAGATTTTCACTTTGGCAAGAACTTTCGCGGCATTCAGGTCTATGACACACAGAACCGTCCCCTGTGTTACGGATGCGGCATACCCCTTGCGGGTGCAATCTCGTGCAGGAAGTAGCAAGTGCGTACAAACCTACAGCCGGAGATTGCCACGACCGGTGCGCAGCCCTTCGCGACGAAGGAGCATTACGGATGTAACGCAGCCCTTGCGTGTAGTGTGCGCACCGGTCTCGCAATGACAAATTAGGGCAATCTCCCCTGTCATTGCCACGCCCCCTCCGTAACACAGGGGACGGTTCTCTGTGTTATCTATGCTTTGACGATAGGCAAAAAAACACGGGGCATCACTGCCCGCTGATCTAAAACAAAACTCAATTTGCATTTGGAAGAACTACAGATTTTCACTTTGGCAAGAACTTTCGCGGCATTCAGGTCTATGACACACAGAACCGTCCCCTGTGTTATGCCGCTTACGCGGACGGCACGCCGAGTCGTCGTGCCCTACGAATGTGAAACACACCCTTACCGTAGGGCGCGACGACCCCGGCGCGCCGGTGCAGGAACCCCCAACTTCGCACAAACTCCCCTCCCATGTCATTGCGAGGAGCGCAGCGACGCGGTTGCGCAGCCGTTCGTGACGAAGGAGCGTTACGGATGCGGCATACCCCTTGCGGGTGCAATCCCGTGCAGGAACCCCCGACTTCGCACAAGCCTCCAGCCGGAGATTGCCACGACCGGTGCGCAGCCCTTGCGGCAACGGAGCTTTACGGATGTAACGCAGCCCTTGCGTGTAGTGTGCGCACCGGTCTCGCAATGACAAATTAGGGCAATCTCCCCTGTCATTGCCACGCCCCCTCCGTA
>JBJDYD010000073.1:0-2459 GCA_051867015.1 Faecousia sp.
GGCTTCCCCGACAGCGGCAAGGTTTCCTCCTGGGCGAAGGACGCCATACAGTGGGCTGTCGCGGAGCAGATCATCAACGGCTCCGACGGCAAGCTTCTCCCGCAGGGCAACGCCACAAGAGCGCAGGTCGCGACGATTTTGATGCGCTTTATTGAGAATATCGTGAAAGCGTGACGGAACTCAAGGCTCATTGAATAGAGTCGCCGCGCCCTGCGGTTGAAAGCGATCAACGGCTGCAGGGCGCGGCATCCTTGACTTCGATTTCCGAATATGACGCTGAAGGGATGTTCTACGGCAGCACGGAGTTCCTCACGATTTACGGCGAGGCGGGAAGCTATATTGAGACCTTTGCCGCAGAGCAGGGGATCCACTTCCAAGCAGAGTAGACGACGGATAGCCGCTGCTGCGGGACTTGAAGGAGGAACATTACATGAAACGAAGAATCCTTCCTATGCTGCTCCTTGCGGCGCTGGTGATTGGGCTGCTGCCGCTGGGCATCGTGTCCGTAAGCGCCGATGACGATTTCATTGTCTATCCCGTCGAGGGCGGCAATCTGTATTTTGACAAGAGTGCGTACAATATGGGGACTGGTTTCCTTATGTCCTGTGAAGAGAGCGTGACCGAAGCAGCGATTCCCGCACAGATCAACGGCGTTGCCGTGACGACGATCGGCGAATATGCATTTTGGGGCTGCGACAAGCTGACGAGCGTAACGATACCTGACAGCGTGACGAGCATCGGCGCTTGCGCATTCAAAGAATGCACCAGCCTGACGGATATGAACCTGCCGGACAGTGTAGTCAGCATTGGCAGCACAGTGTTTGGAGATACGGCAATTTACAACGCAGCGGACCGGTGGATTGACGGTGTGCTATATCTCGACAACTGGGTGATTGAAGCGGAACAGACCGTCTCGGGAGACTATGCCCTTCGCTTGGGAACGGTCGGAATTGCCGATAGCGCGTTTTCGCAATGCAGCGACCTGACGAGCGTGACGATTCCGGGCAGTGTGCGGCGGATCAGCGAGTATGCTTTTTACAACTGCAGCACTCTGGCGAGAGTGACCATCGGCAGCGGCGTGACAAGCGTCGGCGAGTCTGCGTTCAGTGGTTGCAGCAGCCTGACGAGTGTAACGGTTCCAGAGAGCGTAACAAGCATTGGACATTCTGCATTCTACGGCTGCAGCAGCCTGGTGAGCGTCGCGCTTCCCGACAGCGTGACCTACATCGGCGATGCTGCGTTCCAAGGCTGCTGCAGCCTGGCAGATATCCACATACCGGACAGCGCAACCTACATCGGCGGCTGGGCGTTCTGGGGTACAGCGATTTATAACTTGGACGATCAATGGATTGACGACGTGCTGTATCTTGACAACTGGTTGATTGATGCAATGGAAGTCACAGGAGTGTATTCTATTCGAATGGGAACGGTAGGGATTGCTGCCGTTGCATTCGCGCATTGTACCGATCTGACCTGTGTGATCATACCGGACGGCGTGAGGAATATCTGCGGCGGCGTGTTTAACGGCTGCACCGGTCTGACCGGCGTGGTCATTCCGGACAGCGTAACGGACATCGGTTACAGCGCGTTCTTTGATTGTGACGCTTTGCAAGGGGTCTATTTTATGGGCGACGCGCCTGTACTCGGCAACTCAGTTTTCCAGATAACGGATGAAGTAACCTGGGAGGACATCAACATCCCCGGCTTGACCCTTTACTATATTGTGGGGAAAGCGGGCTGGACGAGTCCGACATGGAACGGCTATCCGACGGCGGTTTGGGCTCCGGACGACCATATCCATTCCTATCACATCACCGTGACCGCGCCGACCTGCACGGAGAAGGGCTATACGACCTACACCTGTGAATGCGGCGACAGCTATAGCGATACCTATGTTGATGCCCTCGGACACAAGTACGAAAACGGTATTTGCAGAGTCTGCGGCGAAAAGAGCGCGGCGCTGGAATTCAGCGATATTCCGGCAAACGAGTGGTATGTTGACGCGGTGGGGTATGCCGTAGAGAACGGCTTAATGAACGGCGTCGGCGGCGGAAAATTCGACCCGGAGGGCAGCATGACGCGGGCTATGCTCGTGACGGTTTTGTGGCGCTATGAGGGCGAGCCGGCGGAGGGAGAAAATACCTTTATTGATGTGCCGGACGGGACCTGGTACACCGAGGCGGTCGCCTGGGCGGCGGCAAATGGGGTCGTCGGGGGCGTCGGCAACGGAAAATTTGAACCCGAGGGCAACATTACCCGCGAGCAGATGGCGACGATCCTGTTCCGCTATGCGCAGAAAAAGGGCATCGACACGAGCAAGCGCGGCGAGTTGAGCGGCTTCCCCGACAGCGGCAAGGTCTCCTCCTGGGCGAAGGATGCCATGCAGTGGGCGGTGGCGGAGCAGATCATCAACGGCTCCGACGGCAAGCTCCTCCCGCAGGGCAACGCCACAAGAGCGC
>JBJDYD010000074.1:0-11031 GCA_051867015.1 Faecousia sp.
TTATCTTAAGTACATATTTTGAGATTTCGTGTCCAATTTTTGTTGACTACTGCACTTCCGCACCGAAATAAGAAAAAACGGTTGCATTTTGTCGGTCTGCGGGACTATAATGACCGTGGTGATAAAAATGCTCGGAGATCTGCACATTCATATGATATTGGACGGCGTATACTACCGCGCCGCAATCGACGCGCAGCGGGGATCCCCCTGCGATAAGCTGATCCGCAGCCGTTTAGCGGACTACCAAGCGCGCGGGATCACCTTTCTGCGTGACGGCGGAGATGCATGGGGTGTTTCCCTGCGGGCAAAGGTGCTTGCAGGAGAATACGGCATTGACTACCGAAGCCCCGCCTTTCCGATCCATCTGCGCGGGCATTACGGCGCGTTTATCGGGCGCGGCTTCTCCGACCTTACGGAATATCGCGCCCTGCTCGACGAGGTAAGCACCGGCGGAGGCGATTTTGTCAAGCTGATGATCTCGGGGCTGATTGACTTCTCCCATCCGCACACCCTGACAGAGGAGGGAATGCCCTCGGAGCTGATCCGCGCGGCAATCTCACTTGCGCACGAGCGCGGCTTTGCGGTTATGGTGCACGCCAACGGCGATAAGGCGGTAAACGCCGCCGTGGACGCAGGCGTGGAATCCGTCGAGCATGGGGCGTTTTTACACGAGGAGACACTTGCACGCTTGGCGGAAACGAAAACCCTTTGGGTGCCGACCCTTTCAACCATTGGCAACCTGATCGGCTGCGGGCGCTATCCTGACACGGTGCTTCGCCCGCTGCTTGCCGAGCAGCAGGAAAAGACCGCCTTTGTCGCAGCGCATGGCGGCAGAATCGGCTTAGGCAGCGACGCGGGCGCGTTTCGCGTTCTGCACGGGCAGGCGGCACTCGACGAGCTTGCCTATCTGAAGCAGGCGCTCGGCGCAGCAGCGGATACCGTCCTTTTGGAGGCGGAGGACTATGCCCGCGCCCGTTTCCGCGGATAGCCTGCTCGCCGCTCTTTTACCCCATCGCGTCAAAAAATTACTGAATATTTGCCGCATTTTGCACAGAAACGGCGGTTTTTCAGAGGCATTTTTTATTCGGAACCCAAAATATCGAAAAATATGATTGTATATTCGGAGAAACTATAGTAAAATAAATTAGATATAAAAAATAATGGAGGCATATCGGATATGAAAAAACCGATTGTTTTGGTAATTATGGACGGCGTCGGCAAGGGTGACGGCGGCAGCGGAGACGCGGTCGCGGTGGCAAAGACGCCTACGCTTGACCGCCTGTTTGCGACCTGCCCTTACACTTGGCTGAAAGCCCACGGCACGGCAGTCGGTCTGCCCTCGGACGACGACATGGGCAACTCCGAGGTCGGTCACAACGCCCTCGGCTGCGGTCAGGTCTATTCGCAGGGCGCTAAGCTCGTCGGTGAATCCATCGAGAACGGCACGCTCTTCGCCTCGGCAACGTGGAAGGACTTGGTCTCCAACTGCGTCGAGAACGGCAAGGCGTTCCACTTCCTCGGTCTGCTGTCCGACGGCAACGTTCACTCCAACATCAGCCACCTAATCGCCCTGCTGCGCCATGCGCACGAGGAGGGTGTCAAAAAGGTCTACTGCCACATCCTGCTTGACGGCCGTGATGTCCCCGCGACAAGCGCTTTGGAATATGTCGCGCAGTTGGAAGCTGTCCTCGCGGAGCTGCGCACCGATGGCTGCGACTACCGCATTGCCTCCGGCGGCGGCAGAATGCAGATCACAATGGATCGCTATGAAGCCAACTGGAAGATGGTCGAGGCAGGCTGGAACACCCACGTTCGCGGCATCGGCAGGCAGTTCCCCTCGGCAAAGGAAGCCATCGAAACCTACCGCGCCGAGCTCGGCTGCATCGACCAGGATCTCCCCGCCTTCGTCATTGCGGATAACGGCGAACCGGTCGCAAAGATCGCCAACGGCGACAGCGTGGTGCTTTACAACTTCCGGGGCGACCGCGCGCAGGAAATCTCCCTCGCCTTCGACCGCAAGGACTTTGACAAATTCGACCGCGGCGACTACACCGGCGTGAAGTTTGCCGGTATGCTCGAATACGACGGCGACCTCAAGATTCCCGAGCATTATCTTGTTCAGCCCCCCGTCATTAAGAACACGCTCACGGAGCTGCTGTGCGCCAATAACATCCGCGAATACGCCGTCTCCGAGACGCAGAAGTACGGTCATGTCACCTATTTCTGGAACGGCAACCGCTCCGGCAAGGTCTGTGAGGCACTGGAGACCTATGAGGAGATTCCCTCGGACGTCATTCCCTTCGAGCAGGCGCCTGCCATGAAGTCCAAGGAGATCACCGACCGCCTGATCGCGGCGATGGAGTCCAAGGAATACGACTTCCTGCGCTGCAACTTCCCGAACGGCGACATGGTCGGTCATACCGGCGTGATGAGCGCCGTCGTCACAGCTATGGAGTGCGTGGACGCGAGCGTGCAGCGGATTTTGGACGCCGCCGACCGTCTCGGCTACACCGTCCTCATCACCGCCGACCACGGCAATGCCGACCAGATGACCGAGACGAAGAAGGGCAAAACCTCTGTCCGCACCGCCCACAGCCTCAACCCCGTCCCCTTCATCATCTATGATCCCGATAATCACTACACCATCAAGGAAGGTTACTACGGACTTGCCAATGTCGCGCCGACCGTGGCGCAGCTGTTGGGGCTGTCCGCACCCGCCTGCTGGGAAGCCGGCATGATTTAAGGAGGTTAAAAAGCATGATCCGTCGCGAAACCGAACTCGGCAGCATTGCCGTCAGCAACTCTGTTTATACCAAGATCGCAGGCAACGCCGCAACCAACTGCTTCGGCGTGAAGGGCATGGCGATCCGTTCCGTATCGGACGGACTTGTCCATCTTCTGCGCCGCGAGTCCATGGCGAAGGGCGTCCTCGTTACCCCGAACGAAGACGGCACGATTTCTATCGACCTGCATATCATGATCGACCAAGGCGTCAACATCCCCGCGCTCGGGCAGTCCATTGTCTCCGAGGTGCGCTATATGGTCTCCCAGCAGACCGATACCGAAGTAAAGGCAGTCAATGTCATCATTGACTCCATGATGCTGGACTGAGAGGCGGGTGAACACATTGCAACAAACCATCAACGGCAGTATGCTCCAAAAAATGCTGATCGGTGCGTCTGCCGCGATAGAGCTGCATAAGCAGCAGATTAACGAATTAAACGTCTTCCCCGTGCCGGACGGCGACACGGGTACCAATATGGGTATGACCCTCTTCTCCGCAGCAGACGCGCTGCGCAAGCTGAGCGCACCGACGCTCACAAAGGTCGCCGACACCGCCGCCTCCGCTATGCTGCGCGGCGCGAGAGGCAATTCGGGCGTAATCCTGTCGCTTCTTTTCCGCGGCATTGCCAAGAATCTGAAGGGCGCTGAGGAATGTGACGGCGCGCAGCTTGCCGCAGCACTGACGGCAGGCGTGGAAGCAGCCTATAAGGCGGTCATGAAGCCGGCGGAGGGCACGATCTTAACCGTCGCTCGTGTCTCTGCCGCCGACGCGCTCGCCCTCTCGGAGACAGAGAACAGCTTTGAGGCAGTTTTAGAAACGGCTGCACAGAGCGCAAAGGCAGCGCTTGCGGAGACCGTGCATCAAAACCCCGTGCTGGAAAAGGCAGGCGTGGTCGATGCCGGCGGCAAGGGCTGGCTCTATGTGCTTGAGACGATGCTTGCCGTTCTGCGCGGCGCGGAGATCGAAGCGCCCGTGTCCGGAGCGCCCGTCAAGGAGCAGGCAGACTTCACGGAGTTTGATACTGAAGAAATCACCTTTGCCTTTGACACGGTTTTCATCGTCCGTAAGGCAGCCGAGGATATTTGCTTGGATCCGCTGCGCGCCTATCTGGATACCATCGGCGACAGCATCGTCATCGGCGAGGACGACGAGGCGTTCAAAGTCCATGTCCACACAAACATCCCCGGCGAGGCACTGACCGAGGCGCAGAAATACGGCACACTGGAGCTTGCCAAGATCGAAAATATGCAGATGCAGCACGACGATCTTGCCGCAGGCAGAGCCGCCCGCAGCACGGACGATTTGGAAAAGATCGAGCAGGAGCTGGAGCAGCAGGAGGAGGTCATCGCCGCGCCCGAAAAGCACTACGGCATGGTCGCCGTCTGCGCGGGTGAGGGGCTTGCAAATGTGTTCCGCGAATTAGGCGCGGACAACATTATCTCCGGCGGTCAGACGATGAATCCCTCAACGCAGGACATTTTGGAGAAGATCAACGCCACCCCTGCCGAGGTCGTGTTCGTCTTCCCGAACAATAAGAATATCATCATGGCGGCGGAGCAGACCATCCCCCTGACGGAGAAGAAGGTCATTGTCATTCCGTCAAAAACCGTCCCGCAGGGCATCTCCGCTATGCTGCTGTTTGACCCCGACGCGGACGAGCCGTCCAATACCGAGACGATGCTCGATGCAATGGGCAATGTTGCAACCATGCAGATTACCTACGCCGCGCGCGATTCCGACTTTGACGGGCACGACATCCACGCGGGCGAATATTTGGCGCTTTACGGCAGCGCTCTGTTCGGCAACAGCCCCGATCTGGACAAGCTTCTGCGCGGACTTGCCGAGAAGGTTCACGGCGAATCGCGCGAGTTCGTCACCATCTATTACGGCGCGGACATCACCGCAGACCAAGCGCAAGCGGCAGCCGCTGTCTTTGCAGAGGTCTGCCCCGAGGTCGAGGTCAATGTCATCGACGGCGGTCAACCCGTCTATTACTACCTCATCTCCGCCGAATAACCCCACGGGCTAAGGGCTAAGGGTGAATGACTGTGGAGCGCTCCGCGCGGATCTCAAAACCACCCCGTATAAGTCGTAGGGGCGGCTATCAGCCGCCCGCGTGCAGGAACTACCGGCTGCGTACAAATCTGTTTGTGCGTACCGTCTGCCGCTTCGCAGACGGCACGCCGAGTCGTTAGCGTAGAGGTTTTTGACGAAGGAGCCTTACGGATACGGCATACCCCTTACGGATACGGCATACCCCTTGCGGGTGCGTGCCTACGTTCCGCCGATGAAGCGGCTTTATAGAGTTTCAGATTTAACAGTATCGTAGGGGCGGCTATCAGCCGCCCGCGTGCAGGAACCCCATAAAAAGCACCCCGCCGCACTTGAAAATCAGTGCAGCGGGGTGCTTTTTATTCAAATTTGGCTTTCAACAAAGGCCGTCACCTGTCCGACGGTTTCCAACTCCGCCAGATCATCATCTGCCCACTCGATGCCGTATTCCTGCTCCAGCATCAGCATCAGGTCCGCCAGATCGGACGCCTCCGCCTCCAAATCCTGCAAAATCACGGTTGATTCCGTAATACGCTTTTCGTCACAGCCAAGCTGCTCCGCCAAAAAGCTGCGGATCGTTTCAAAGACCACGGATACACCTCCCAATGTTTTGATGACCCTATCAGTATAGCGTCAGGGCATCGGAAATGCAATAGGTATTCGTATTTTCGCGGGAACTTTTTTCCAAGGCATAATGTACGGCGGCAGTCCGTAGGTATGCAATAGCGTATATACCCTCAGCCCGCCAAGATTTCCGCCTTTAACACGCCATCCATCCGCGCAAGCGCGCGTAACAGCTCCTCCGCGCCCCGCTCCATGCCCGTTGTCTCTGCCGAGATCGTCACGGAAGCGCTGCCGCCCGTGGGGATTGTTTGATTGATGGTCAGTATATTTGCGCCGAATTGGGCAAAAATGGATAGTATGGAGGAAAGAAGACCCGTCACATCCCGCAAGAGGAAATGGAAGGTCAGAATACGCCCCGCCATCAGGTTTTGAAACGGCGCAATCGCGTCGCGGTATTTATAAAATGCGCTGCGGCTGATGCCCGTCGCGCGTGTCGCCTCGTTGACCGTGCCGACCTCGCCGGTCTCAAGCAGCCACTTTGCCTCCGCGACCTTCAGGAAGACCTCGGGCAGCGCCTTTGCTTCCACAATATAGTATTTGGGCAGTTGTTTCAAGTGGTTCGCCTCCTGTGCACCGAAAAAGCGCAAATGTTTTTGTATGGAATACATTTTATCATATCGCCGCAGAAAAAGCAAGAAACTCTGCGGAGAAAGGAGCGTTTCCTTGAAAAATCCGTGGAGGCTGATCGGCTATGCGATCTGCGGCGTAGTCGGCATTTGGGTGACGGTGAAGCTGCTTCTCCCCGTCGGTCTTCCCTTCCTCTTGGGCTATGGGCTGTCCGCGCTTGCCGAGCCGCCCGTCCGCGCGCTGAAGGAGCGTTTCGGCGTCCCGCGCAGACCGGCGGGTTTTTTGGTCGTTCTGTTGCTCTCCGCCGCTGTGTTCGGTATTTTGTTTCTGCTCGGGAAGCTGCTCTTTTCGCAGGCGCAGGAGCTTACCGCGCGCCTTCCCTCTCTTTTAACGTCGCTGGAGGAACCGCTTGCCAAGCTGCACGGCGGACTGCTGCGGATCGCGGCAAAGCTCCCGCAATCGGTCGCACCAGCCGCTGCGGAATGGATTGACCGACTCTTTGCCGGCGGGAGCGTGGTGGCAGGGACGGTGTCGGAATGGCTGCTCGGCTTTGCCGGGAATGTTATTTCACTCATACCGGATATTGTACTGTTTCTTTTAACGATGATTCTCTCCGCCTACCTCTTCTGCGCGGAGCGGACGCAGCTTTTACAGATTGCGCGTCGTCTGCTGCCGGAGCAGTGGCGCAAAAAGCTGCTTGCCGTCAAGACTCGCCTGCGTGGTGCCCTCGGCGGCTACTGTAAGGCGCAGGGCTATCTGCTGCTCGTCACGCTGGCAATCGTGGCTGTCGGTCTGCTGCTTCTGCGGCGGCGTAACGCGCTGCTGATCGCCCTGCTGATCGCGGTCGTAGACGCGCTGCCTGTTTTCGGCGCCGGAACGATTCTGATCCCGTGGGGCGTCATCTCCTTCCTGCGCGGTCAGACCGGGCAGGCTGTTGGGCTGCTGCTCCTCTACGCCGTTACTTCTTTGACGCGCACCTGCTTAGAGCCGCGCTTTTTGGGCAGACAGATCGGCTTAAATCCGCTTTTGACCCTCGTTTCGCTCTATGCAGGCTTCCGCCTCTTCGGCGTCATCGGTATGATTCTCGTCCCCGTCGGTGTAATCCTCCTCAAACAGATCTATGAATTGGTCGAATCCACATAACACGCTTCCGTAGGGCGGGGACATGTCCCAGCAGGAACCACCTTTTAGACGAAAGGCTAAGAGTGAATGGTGAATGACTGAGGTGTGCCCCCGCACGGATTTCAAACGAGATTGCCACGTCGCTGCGCTCCTCGCAATGACAAAGTATGGTAACCCGTCATGTCATTGCGAGGAGCGAAGCGACATGGCAATCCCGCGCAGGCATCCCCGACTGTTCAAAATTTTTTTCAAAAACCGCGCGGAGTTTCGTTTCAGTTTTGCAAAGCGTGCTATCCTCGTGCCAGAAGCCGCAAAAGGAGTGACCGCCCATGCTGCAAATCAAGCATATTTGCAAAGCTTATAAAACCGGTCATCTGGTGCAGAAAGCACTGGATGATGTCAGTCTGAACCTCCGTGAAAATGAGTTTGTCGCCATTTTAGGTCCGAGCGGTTCGGGCAAGACCACCCTGCTGAATATCATCGGCGGTTTGGATCGCTACGACAGCGGTGACCTTGTGATCGACGGCATCTCGACGAAAAAATACAAGGATCGTGATTGGGACTCCTACCGCAATCACACGATTGGCTTTGTGTTTCAGAGCTATAACCTCATCCCGCACCAGAGTGTGCTTTCCAATGTAGAGCTTGCGCTGACCATCTCCGGCATCTCCAAAAAAGAGCGCAGGAAGCGTGCAGTGCGGGCGCTTGAGCAGGTTGGATTGGGCGATCAGCTCCATAAAAAGCCCGGGCAGATGTCGGGCGGACAGATGCAGCGTGTGGCAATTGCGCGCGCGTTGGTCAATGACCCGAAGATTCTGCTTGCCGACGAGCCGACCGGCGCGCTGGACAGCGACACGGGCGTGCAGGTCATGGAGCTGCTGAAGGAGGTCGCAAAGGATCGCCTCGTCGTCATGGTAACGCACAATCCCGAATTGGCGGAGGCGTACGCCACGCGCATTGTCCGCCTGCGCGACGGCAAGCTCCGCGCCGATTCCGATCCTTACGAGCCGGAGGATGCGGCGCAGGCAGCACCCGTCCATAAAAACATGGGCAAGGCATCCATGTCCCTGTGGACTGCCCTCTCTCTCAGCTTCAACAATCTGCGGACAAAAAAGGCGCGGACGATCCTGACCGCCTTTGCCGGTTCCATCGGCATCATCGGCATCGCGCTGATCCTGTCGCTGTCCAACGGCATGAACAATTACATTCAATCCGTCGAGGAGAACACGCTCTCGGAATACCCCGTGCAAATCCAAGGCTCCGGCGTCGATGTCTCCGCCATGATGGGTGGAGACGGATCGCAGCGGATTGATGGCAGCGAGGGCGAGGTCGGCGTCACGCAGATGATCACGAATCTGCTCTCCAAGGTGGACGCCAACGATCTCCGCTCCCTCAAGACCTACTTAGACAGCGGCGAAAGCGGTGTCGAGCAGTACACTAAGGCAATTGAATATACCTTTAATGTCTCACCGCAGCTCTACCGCATCGAGGGCAGCGGTGTGCGGCAGGTGCATCCCGACCGCTCCTTTGAGGCGCTGGGACTGGGCAGCTCCTCCGACACAAACAGCCTCATGTCAATGTTTATGAGCACCGATGTGTTCTACGAAATGCCCGAAAGCACTTCGCTGTACGAGAATCAATACGAAGTCAAGGCTGGCCGCTGGCCGGAGGCATATAACGAATGCGTCATCGTCCTCACAAACGGTGGAAACATCAGCGATTTCATGCTCTATACCCTCGGGCTGCGGGATTCCGTGGAGCTGGATAAAATGGTCGAGCGTTTCTTGGCGGAGGAGCCGGTGGAAACGCCGGTGGATCTCCGACCCTACAAATATGATGAGTTGGTCGGCATCACCTTCCGCCTTGTAAACGCGTCCGATTATTACGAGTATGACACAACCTACGGTGTTTGGAAGGATTGCTCCGGCGACGAAGCGTATCTGCGCAGTCTGGTGGAAAACGGCGAGGAGATCACCGTCGTCGGCGTGGTACAGCCTGCCGAGAACGCGGACGCCGCCATGCTGCAAGCGGGCATTGGCTATCCCTCGTCTCTGACGGCGTATGTCATGGAGCAGGCGGAAGCCGCCCCCATCGTGCAGGAGCAGCTTGCAAATTCAGAGATCAACGTGCTGACCGGAACGTCCTTTGGGGAAGAACGCGGCGAATTTGACATGACTACGCTGTTCTCCGTCGATGAAGACGCCCTTGCCGAAGCCTTTCAGCTGGACGAAAACGCCCTGCAATTCGACCCGTCTGCCTATCTGAATTTGGATTTTGGTACAATCGACCTTTCCTCCATGCTCGATTTCAGCAAGCTCGATCTGCCGGAGGCAGACTTGGCTGCGCTATTGGAACAGCTCGACTTAACCGTCTCCCCGGAAGCACTCTCCTCTTTGGGCGCAAGTCTGCTGCAAAACTATGCGCAATATGCCGCGCAGGACTATGCCCGTCTGCAAGGCTCATTTTCCGCATACCTGCAAACGCCGCAGGCAAAGCAGCTCCTCGCCGAGCATTTAGAGCAGATCATGCTTACCAACGGAAATCTAACCGTCTCCGCCGAGCATTTAGAGTCTCTGATGCGTTCGCTGCTGGAGGGCTTTGCCGCTTATGCCGCCGAGAACGGCGTAACGGACCCGGCAGAATTCAATGACTGCCTGACGCAGTATTTGCAGACCGCCGAGGCACAGACGCTTTTGCAGGAGGGCGCTGTAGAAATTCTGCAATTCAGCGGTCAGCTTATTCTTTTGCCGGAGCAGTTGAACGCGCTTGCCGAGGATCTGATCGCAGGCTATCAGACCTACGCGGCAGAAAACGAGCTTCCCGACCCGACCAAGGCGGGGGAGCATTTCATGACCTACCTGCAAACGCCAGAGGCGCAAACGCTCCTCTCGGAGGGTGTCGCAGCACTGGTTGACGCAGACGAGCTGCAAGCGGCGCTGTCAACCGCGCTGCAAGGCTATACCGAAACGATTGCGCAGGCTGTGCAGACGCAGCTTTCCTCGGCGCTGAATCAGGCTGCCGCGCAGCTCGGGCAGCGTATGGCAGGCGCAATGCAGCAGGCAGTAGCACAGGCAGGCGCAGGACTGTCCGACGCGCTGCAAATCGACGCAGAGACCTTCGTCAACGCGATCCAAGTGAATATGACCGAGGAGGAGCTTGCGGAGCTGTTTCTATCCATGCTGTCCGGCGACGAAACCTCCTTTGACCGTAACCTGAAGCGCTTCGGCTATGCAGACCCGGGAAAGCCCGCGCAGATCAACCTCTATCCCAAGGATTTTGAGAGCAAGACCGCCGTGCTGAACATTTTGGACGAGTATAACCGCCGTATGGAGGCGGAGGGAATGGAGGAAAAGGTCATCCGCTACTCCGATGTCGTCGGCACCCTCATGTCCTCCGTGACGGAGATAGTGGATGTGATCAGCTATGTTTTGGTGGCGTTCGTCGCAATCTCCCTCGTCGTCTCGTCCATCATGATCGGCGTCATCACCTATATCAGCGTGGTCGAGCGCAGAAAGGAGATCGGCATACTCCGTGCCATCGGCGCGTCGAAACGAAATATCTCGGAGGTCTTCAACGCGGAGACCTTTATCATCGGACTCAGCGCGGGTGTCATCGGGATTGCCATGACACTCCTGCTCCTGCTTCCGGCGAACGCCCTCATCCATTCCCTCGCAGGACGGGCGGATATCAACGCCGCGCTTCCCCTCGGCGGCGCGGTGATCCTCGTGGTTCTGAGCGTGGTGCTGACCTTAATCAGCGGGCTGCTCCCGTCCCGCAAAGCCGCCAAGAGCGACCCCGTCACCGCCCTCCGCGCCGAATAATCACACCGTAGTAGCCTGTAACGCTTAAAACTGTAGGTAGCCCGTAGGGCACGACGACTC
>JBJDYD010000075.1:0-11027 GCA_051867015.1 Faecousia sp.
ATATTCCCAAAAACGGGCGAATTTTGCTTGACAAGTCGGTTTTCTGTGGTAAAATAAGAACAAATATGCAGCCATAGCTGAGGTTGCGGCATACATCAGTACCTTTGCAGTTGTCGGCGGCAGCCGCGCAGGGGGAAAGGGTCTGCCGCCGAAGTGCGCTTTCGACTGTCCGGCGGAGCGTGCTGGGCCGATACAGAAGATGTATCGGACTGTCATTCCGTGCGGAATGGAGCGCAACTGTGGGGGTTACGGATTTTCTGAACCATACCCTGTGCGCCCCCGCACAGGGTATTTTTTATTAACGGAGGCAAGACAGATGAAAAAGACACCGTTTGTGACGCTCGAAAAAGCGCAGGAGATCGCCGCAGCGATTCCGACGCCCTTCCATCTCTACGATGAGGCCGGCATCCGCCGCAATGCCCGCGCCCTGCGGGAGGCGTTTGCGTGGAATCCCGGCTTTAAGGAGTATTTCGCGGTCAAGGCGACGCCGAATCCCCATATTCTCTCGATTCTCCACGAGGAGGGCTGCGGCTGCGACTGTGCCACCTACACGGAGCTTCTGCTTGCCGAAGCCTGCGGCATCACCGGGCGAGAGGTCATGTTCTCCTCGAATGTCACGCCCGTGCGGGATATGCAAAAGGCGTTTGATATGGGCGCGTACATCAACCTCGACGACGCAAGCTATGTGGACTTTTTGGAGACGAACTGCGGCATTCCCGAGACGGTCTGCTGCCGCTATAATCCGGGCGGCAGCTTCTCCTGCGGCAACACCATCATGGATATGCCCCGCGACGCCAAATACGGCATGACCGAGGATCAGATGGCAGGCGTTTTCCGCCGCCTGATGCAGCGCGGCGTCAAGCATTTCGGCATTCACGCCCTCCTCGCCTCAAACGCCGTGGGCAATGAATACTATCCCGAGCTTGCGGCGAATCTGTTCCGTCTCGCCGTCCGTCTGCACAACGCCACGGGCGCACATATCGCGTTTGTCAATCTCTCCGGCGGCATCGGCGTAGACTACCGCCCGGAACAGCCGCAGTGCGACATTTATACCGTCGGCGAGGGCGTGCGGCGGCAGTATGAACAGATTCTCACCCCCGCCGGTATGGGCGACGTGGCGATTTTCGCAGAGCTGGGGCGCTTCCTTCTCGCTCCCTGCGGGCACCTGATCTCCACCGTGCTGCATCAGAAGCACATCTACAAGACCTATGTCGGTCTGGACGCCTGCGCCGCAGATCTCATGCGCCCTGCCATGTACGGCGCCTATCATCACATCACCGTCTTGGGCAAGGAGGATGCCATTCTCGACCACGTCTACGATGTCACGGGCGGTCTGTGCGAGAACAACGACAAATTCGCCATTGACCGCAGCCTCCCCGGCATTGACATTGGGGACTTGGTCTGCATCCACGACACAGGCGCGCACGGCTACTCCATGGGCTACAATTACAACGGCAAGCTCCGCTCCGCAGAGGTGCTGCTTTGTGAGGACGGCTCGTTCCGCATGATCCGCCGCGCCGAGACGCCGCAGGACTATTTCGCAACGCTCGACATTACGCCCTTCTCCTTCGGAGGCAAAGCATGAAGGTTTTGATCACCGGTGCCGCAAGCGGGTTAGGCCGCGCCGCCGCAGCATTTTTTGCAAAGAACGGCGACACCGTCTACGCGCTGGACATCTCTCCTATCGCGGCGCAAGCTCGTCTGATCCCCTTTTGCGCGGATATCACCAAGGAAGGCAGCCTGCAAGCCGTTTCTAACCAATTGGAGAAGGACAATGTGCAGCTCGACGCGATCATCAACTTTGCGGGCATGATCTTCATCGACAACTATTTAGAGGTCGAGGAGGAAAAGCTGCACAGGATCTTTGATGTAAATCTACTCGGCGCGATGCGGGTCAACAAGATCTTCTTTCCCCTGCTGCAGGAAGACGGCAAAATCGTCATCACGACAAGCGAGGTCGCGCCGCTTGATCCCCTGCCCTTCAACGGCATCTACAGCACGACAAAAACCGCGCTCGACTGCTACGCGCAGGCATTACGGCAGGAGGCGGGGCTGCTGGGCCGCCGCGTGATCACAATCCGCCCCGGTGCCTTCAACACACCGCTCGCCGGCGGCAGCATCCCGTCCATGCACGCGATGGCGCAGCGCAGCCGCTATTTCAGCGGGCAGGGCGAACGCTTTGAAACACTGATGCGGAAATTCACCGGCAAGCTGCAAGACCCCGAAAAGCTGGCGAAAACGATCTTCCGCGCCGTACACAAACGCCGTCCGCGCAATGTCTACACCGTGCATTCGAATCTCGGTCTGCGGCTGCTCTCCCTTCTCCCCAAGGGAATGCAGGTCAAAGTCGTGAAGCTGCTGGTCGGCAAGCACAGGGAATCTGCGGTCTCTCTGTAGGGCGGGGACATGTCCCCGCCGTCCGCGCAGCGGCAAACCGTACAGACGAACAGCTTTGTACGCATTCGATCGTTCCTACACCGGCGGGGACATGTTGCCCGCCCTACAAAAGCAACCACAAGGGAGCGCCTGTTTTTGGGGCGCTCCCTTGTGGTTGCTTTTATTTGTTCAGTTCCGCGACCGTGGCGCGGATCGTGCCGACCATGTAGAGGCTGCCGAAGGCAAGCACCGCTTCGTTCTCCGCTGTCTGCGAGATTGCCGTTTTAACGCCCGCCTCCACCGATTCGCAGGCGGTTACCGGCTTGCCGAACTGCTCGAGCAGCTTCGCAAGCTCCTTTGCAGGCAGCGCGCGGGGATTATCCGGCGTAACCGTTACAAACCGCGCGATATAGGGCGCGACCAAACGGTACATATCCAAATAGTCCTTATCCGCCATCACGCCCGTCAGTGCCGTCAGCGGTCGGTCGGAGAGGTAGTCCCGGATGTTCTTCGCCAGCGCCGCCATGCACTGCGGGTTGTGTCCGCCGTCAACGATAAACACGGGAGCCTTGGAGAGCAGCTCGAAGCGCCCGGGCCATGAGACGGTTTTCAGACCCTCGCGGAGCTGCGCCTCGGTGATCTGCCAGCCCTTTGCCGTGAGTGCATCCACCGTCGCCAGCACGACCGCCGCGTTTTTGAGCTGGTGCTCGCCCAGCAGGGGCAGCTCGATATTTTTCCGCGCGCCGCAGTCAAAGACTTGACCGGCAAAGCTGTGCGAGATCAGGCGGATGCCGTCAAAATCCGCGCGGTGCAGACGGGTATTCGTCTCGGCGCAGCGCTGCTCGAATACGCGCTCCACGCTCTCGCTGCCGCGGTAGATCACAGCGTCGCCGCCCTTGATGATGCCGGCTTTGGCAGCGGCGATCTTCTCCAAGGTATCGCCCAAGACCTCCGTATGATCCAGCCCGATGTTGCAGATCACGGATGCCTCCGGGGCGGCAATGACATTGGTCGAATCCAGCTCGCCGCCGAGTCCTACCTCCAGCGCTACGATATCGCAGCCGTGCCGCGCGAAATACTCCATGGCGATCACAGTCACCAGTTCGAATTCCGTCGGGTGATCCTGCATTGCCTCCGCGTGCGGACGAATGAATTCCGTGATCTCCGCCAGCTCTTCGTCGGAGATCATCTCGCCGTTTACCTGCATCCGCTCATTGAAGCAGGTGATATAGGGCGAGGTATAAAGCCCCGTTTGATAGCCTGCCGCGCGGAAGATCGAAGCGAGCATGGCAGCCGTCGAGCCTTTGCCGTTGGTGCCCGCGATATGGACAAATTTCAGCCGATTCTGCGGGTCGCCGATGCGCTCCAGCAGCTCTTGCGTCCGAGAAAGCCCCGGGATCGAGCCTTTCCAGCTCACACTGTGAATATAGGTCAGTGCTTCATTTACTGTCATACTCTCGCCTTCCTATTCGGAATAAAATTTGCACGCTTCAGCGCGGCGACCACCGGCAGCGCAACGATTGCCATCAGCAGGGACGAAATCACGCCGGAGGCAATACGGATCCAAAACACGCCGAAGATCATGTGATACTCGTAATAATGGAATATTTTCGCGTCCGCATAGAACACCAGCGTATTCAGGGAAGAAACGATGATGCCCGAGATGACACAGATCACAAAATAGAGATAGGGGCGTTTGTTTTGCAGGATCGCATCGACGGACATATGCTTCTTCAGCAGGAGCGCGCAGCCTCCGATGAACAAGCCGCGGATGGCAGGCGGCAGTACCCACAGCAGGGTCGTCGCCGTAAAGCCGTATTTGAGCATCTGCTCCATAAATGCGCCGAGAAAGCCCACGAGAAAGCCGTCAATCGGGCCGAAGAGCATCGCGCAAATCATGGTGGGCAGGGACGCGAAGGTGATCTTGATGCCGCCGATCTCGACGGACAGCAGTGACAGACCGAAGTACATGGCGATCAAAACCGCGTCGATTGCAATGCGTTGGACAGAGAATGTGCCGAGAAGGGTGCTGTTTTTGGACATAAAAAATTCCTCCTTACTATTTGGAGGAGGTTGAAACTATGTACGATGCTATGCCCCTTGGCGGGCATCATGCGCAGGCGGTTGCGGTCACAGTATCGCGGAAGGCGGGAACCTTCCTTCGCCCGGCGGCAACCTCCCATCCAACCGGTACTTAACGCACTGCTCCTACTCCCAACAGCATCGTATTGTCGATATCATTGTAGCGATATTTTTGAAAAATGCAAGCCCTTTTTTCATTTTTTGCGGTATTTTGCAAAATTCATTCCGAGATGTCCGTTTTTCTGCACAGCGCCGCAATCTCCGCAAAACGGGCGCAAATTTTATCGTAATTCTCCCTGCGGTGCGGCACAAGGCAGGCGGAGCAATCCTTGATTCCCTCAGCGGTGTAGGCATAATTCCCGCCGCAGCGCTCCCCGAGGGCATAGAGCGGACAATAGCAGAAAAGGCAGTTAAACTCCGCGCTGTCCATACCGGCGTGGCAGGGGAAAAATTCGCAATTGCGGTTTTGAAAAAATTTGTAGCTCATGAGATATTCCCCCATATCATCAAGCAGGTCCGCCCGTATACCGGAGAGCTGTCCCCAACGTGGGCAGGAACTGTCTGTTAGGCTAAGGGCTAAGAGTGAATGGTGAATGACTGTGGTGTGCTTCGCACGGATCAAAAACGGGCGGATGATATCCGCCCCTACTAGCCTGTAACGCTTAAAACTGTAGGTAGCCCGTAGGGCACGACGACTCGGCGTGCCCTACGACCGTGGAACGCACCCTCACCGTAGGGCACGTCGACTCGGCGCGCCGGTGCAGGAACTACCGGGTGCGCATAGATCCGGAAGCCTGAGATTGCCACGACCGGTGTGCGCACCGGTCTCGCAATGACACGGAAAAGGCTCCCCATCTGTCATTGCGAGCCGAGGAACGAGGCGTGGCAATCTCAAAGAACTACCCACTGCCTACCGGCTTGTTCGTCCCTACCGTCTGCCGCTTGCGCGGTCGGCGCGTCAGGGATGCCGCGCCCTACGATCCTTGAACGCAGTCTCGCCGTAGGGGACACCGTCCTCGGCGTCATGCGTGCAGGAATTACCGAGTGTGTACATGCTTATATGTCTGTACTGTCTGCCGCTTCGCGGAACGGCGGGGACATGTCCCCGGGCTACAGGGTTCGCGCCGCAATGCGTTCGCCGATTTTTACCTTTGTCTCGATGCCCTGTGCGGAATACTGCAAAATATCGGCATCGACGGTAACGGCATTCTTTTTCAGCAGGAGAATTACCGTTGAGCCGCCGTATTCAAAATAGCCCTTTTCCTGCAATTTTGCAAAGCTTCCCGGTGTTTCGCTATGATTGCGGATTTTCCCGACCAGCAGCGCGCCGACCTCCATCTGCACGACATCGCCGAAATGGGCGGTGTGCAAAACGGTATAGCGGCGAGCATTTCTCCGATAAACCCCGAGAGAACCTGCAATCGGGTTGACACTGTGTAAAACGCCCTTGATTGCAACCGTTTTTTCCTGCGTGCCCGCGTCCGGATAGACATAGCGGTGATAATCGTCGGGCGACAGGCGGAAAATCAGGCAGGTTCCTCCCGCATACTCCGCCGCTAACTTCTCGTTTTCCAACAGCTCGGCGGCGGTATAGGGCACGCCCTTGACCGTAAATACACGGTTTTTGTCAATTGGGAGCGCAGTCAGCTTCGAATCCGCAATGGCAGGCAGCTCGTTTTCCGCCGTTTGGTTGACATAACTTTTTCTCTGCCGGGTGAAGAAGGCGTTGAAATTCGGGAAATCCTGCGCGGTGCAGTCGTCCAAGGGGATATGATACTGCGCGATAAATTTCCGCACCTTCCCTTTTGAAAAACGCGACTTCTGCCATGCGGCATAGAGCTTCGAAATGAATTTTCTGCACAGGATCGCCTTTGTCAGCGCTCTACCCACGGGATTCTCATAGGCAAACCGCATCGCCCCCGCGCCGACCTCCGGCGTCTCGATCAGTTCCTTGCGATTCCATACCTGCATGGTCTCTCCTCCTGCTTTTTCGAATAATGCTATTGTAGCAGATTTTGAGGAAATTGCAAGTGCTTGCAAGCTGCAGGCTGATAGCTGACCCTGCGAGAAATATCGGAACCCACGCATAGAGGCGGACATTCCGGAATGCCGCATGCGGGCTCGAGCCTGCTCTCTGTATTTAATTTGAAAAACGGCACCCTCCCGAAGGAGGGTGCCGTTGGGTTTTATTCGCTTAGGAATTCTTCGTTGTTCTAAGCTCAGTTTGCCTTCCAGATGGTCAGAACGGCAGAGTAGCCGGAGGAGCCGCTGTTGCTATCCGCATAGTGCTTGAACTGCGCTATCGTACCGTTCATATGTAAGAACAGGGAGCGCTCAGCACCGGGAAGGGCAATCTTGGAAGTGCCTTCGCCGCAGGTGATGGCATAATCCGTGCCGACATCCGCCAACGTGACAGCAGTTTTGGAACTGCCGGTGGTAGGTACGGCAATATAGAGACCATCTTTGTTTTTAAGGGTAAAGGTGCCCTCAGTGCTGCCGGCGCAGACTTCCCAGGCAACATCCGCGTCTTCAGGAAGGGTGAGACCGCTGCCGGAAACAGTGACTTCTTCACCGGACAAAGCGCTGTTGGCGATATTGTTGGCAACGGCATAGTACTTGCCTTCATATTCGGCAACAATAATGATCTTGTCGCCCACGGTCAGAGAATCGGCAATGGCGTAATCGCTGGGGGTCAGATCGGCGCCGCAGCGGTCGCAAACGTTGTCGCCGTTCTCGTCAATGTGACCCAGCGGCGCGATCGGTTCCGTCTTCGTTGCTTCACACTTCGCGCAGGTGAAGGTCTTCACGCCCGCAGTGGTGCAGGTTGCTTCAGTAGTGACCTCGCCCTCGTCCCACTCATGGGCGCAGGCAGCTTCGGCGCCCTTGACATAGAACTGGAAGCCAAAATCATACTCGGTGGGGCTGGTCTTTGCATAGCCGGCAATCTTATCAACACCGCTCTTCGTGTAGCACTCGATATAGCCGGTGCCGTAGCTGGTGGAGATGCTCGAGCTGCCGATAAAGAAGGTGTTCGTTTCGGCATTGCAGGTCGTGACGTTCCACTTCGTGTCGCCGCCTGCATAGCTTGCATCGTTGGTCAGCTCAACATAGGTTCCGGAAAGCCATGCGGTAATCGCGTTTGCGCCGTTTGTGAATGTGAAGGTACCATCATCATTCTTGTTGACCGTCCAAACAAGGCTTGTATCCGTGGTAGTGATCTTGCTGTCGGCAGGAGTGATTTCCTCTGCAATCAGATACCAGTTGTTATCGTTTTCGTTCTTGATAGCCTTGCCATGACCCGGGTTGTAGATGACAACCTCGTCGCCGTCCTTGATTTCACTTGCAAGGATATATTCCTCCGCGACAATCGTGCCGAGGTCAGCGTTGCAGCGGTCGCAAACGTCGTCGTTGTTCTCGTCGATGTGACCCAACGCCTCAATCTCTTCCGTCTTCGTTGCTCCGCACTTTGCGCAGGTGAAGGTCTTCACGCCCGCAGTGGTGCAGGTTGCTTCAGTAGTGACCTTGCCCTCGTCCCACTCGTGCACGCAGGCAGCCTCGCCACCCTTGACATAGAACTGGAAGCCCATTGCAGCTTCAGAATAGTAGCTGCTGGTTCTGCTGGTAGAAAATGCCTTGAACGCGTTGTTATAGTACTCAACAAAGACAGGACCATAGGTACCTTCCAATGTGGTACTGGTAATGTCAAAGAGGTTCTCAGTGCTCAGCGCAGTCAGCGTCCATGTGTTGGCATGCTCGCCGGTAGCGTAAATATCAGTATAGCTGCCGCTGACTTCCGCGCCGAGTACGACGCCGCCATCCTGCGTGAAGGTATAAGAACCATCAGCGTTCTTTGTAACCGTCCAAACGATGGTCGCATCATTCGTAGTAATGGCGTTGCTTACCGGCGTGACCGATACGGGAGCAAGATTGTAACCGCTTGCGACAGAAGAAAGCGCAGCGCTGTTAGCAGGATTGTAGATGACAACCTCGTCGCCGTCCTTGATTTCACTTGCAAGGACATATTCCTCCGCAGCAATCGTGCCGAGGTCAGCGTTGCAGCGGTCGCAAACGTCGTCGTTGTTCTCGTCGATGTGACCCAACGCCGCGATCTCTTCCGTCTTGGTCGCGCCGCATTCGCAAGTGAAGGTCTTGACGCCCTTTTCGGTGCAGGTTGCTTCCTTCGTTACGATGCCAGCATCCCACGCGTGGACATGGGGCGCTTCGCCGCTTCCGCTCTTGACATAGAAGTTCAGAGCAAACAGTTCTTCATTGGAGTTGTCCTTATAGCAGCTCCAATAGTTGTTATCCGCATACCATTCAAGCCACAGATTTCTGCCGAGGTTCTTCAGGTAGAACGCACCGTCAGTCTTTGCAGTCTCAATTGCCCATGTGTCATTCACTGCGCCCAGGTCGGTGCTCGAAAAACTATCCGCCATGCCGATCTTCTGACCATTGAAGGAGAAGGTGTAGTTTTCTCCGTCCTTGCCAACAGTCCAAACGATGGCTGCGGGTGCATCGGTGATCTTGCCGTCAACCGGCGTAACTGCAACGCCCGCATTATAATAATTCTTCTCAGGATTCTTCTCGCTGGAGAACGCAATATTCTTCGCAGCGCAGACGATAATTACCTCGTCGCCTTCCTTCAATTCGCTGGTCAGAACATACTCGTTGCCGGGCGTGGGCGTGGGTTCGGGCGTCACTGCACTCTTAACATAGAAGTTCAGAGCAAACAGTTCTTCATTGGAGTTGTCTTTATAGCAGCTCCAATAGTTGTTATCCGCATACCATTCAAGCCACAGATTTCTGCCGAGGTTCTTCAGGTAGAACGCACCGTCAGTCTTTGCAGTCTCAATTGCCCATGTGTCATTCACTGCGCCCAGGTCGGTGCTCGAAAAACTATCCGCCATGCCGATCTTCTGACCATTGAAGGAGAAGGTGTAGTTTTCTCCGTCCTTGCCAACAGTCCAAACGATGGCTGCGGGTGCATCGGTGATCTTGCCGTCAACCGGCGTAACTGCAACGCCCGCATTATAATAATTCTTCTCAGGATTCTTCTCGCTGGAGAACGCAATATTCTTCGCAGCGCAGACGATAATTACCTCGTCGCCTTCCTTCAATTCGCTGGTCAGAACATACTCGTTGCCGGGCGTGGGTTCGGGATCGGGAGTCGTAGCGCCCTTGACATAGAACTGGAAGCCATAGTCATTGGCGGAGGGGCTGGAGGTGCTGTAACCGCTGATCTTGGTGGTGTTCTTATTCGAGTTGTAGAAGCACTCAATATAAGCCGGGCCATAGCTGTTGGACAGCGTGGAGTGCTGGATGTAATACAGATTCTTGGCTGCGTCGCCGGAAACAACCTTCCATTCGCCGGTTGCGCCTTCATAATTGGCGTTGTTCGTCAGCTCAAAGTAGGTCTTTTCGCCCTGCTCGGACAGCCACATCATGATCTTGTTTTCGCCGTTGACGAAGCTGAAGGTGCCGTTTCCGTTGTCGACAACCGTCCAAACCAGAATCGCATCCGGACCAACGATCTTATTGTTGACCGGAGTGACAGTCTCGGGCATCAGGTACCAGTCGTTGTCCGTCTCGTTCTTGATCGCCATGCCGTGACCCGGGTTGTAGATGACAACCTCGTCGCCGCCCTTGATCTCGCTTGCGAGAACGAACTCGTCCTTGCTCTCGCCCTTTGACGGGACAACGGTGATTCTGCCTTCGCCGGTGATCTCTGCGTAGTTCGCGCCGAGGACGCTGTTCTGCGCTTCGATCTCATGCTTGCCGTTCTTGGTCGGGAAGGACTTGACGTAGTTCGCGAGAACCATGTAGTCTTCCATGACGTAGTCAAGAACATTGGCAGCACCCTTGAACATTGCGAAGCCGTCGCCGCAGTCACGCAGCGTGTAGTTGTAGCCCGCCATGTTGTAGGTCTTGGTCAGATCCAGCGGTTCGCCGCCGATCTTGACGTTCTTCACGCGGTATTCGCCCGTCGGGCCCGCAGTCCAAACGCCCTTGTCGTCCTTCTGGACGGTGCTGGTGATGTAGGTGTGGATCTCATAGGTCACGCCGGAAACCTGCAGGAAGCCGCCGCACTCCGCGGTGCCCACATCGCGGGCGCCCCACTCGAGCGCGTCGAGGATCTGCTGGCCGGTAACCTGAATCAGGCAAGCGACATTGCCGAAGGTGTGGATCTCCTTGCAGGTCTTGTAGGAGATATCGCCGGTGATCGCCTTGTTGCGGACGCCGCCGCCGTTCATGATGGCAAGGTCGACATCCAGATCCATGTTGTCGAACAGATAGTACAGCGCGTCAGCCGCGAAGTCGCCGGTGTTGGTCTCCTGGCTGCGAACCAGACGGTTGCCGTCCTTATCGTAGTTGTCGAAGGTCAGCGCAGTGTGACCGATGACCTCGCCGAGCTTCTTGTCGATTTCCGCGATCCAGTTGTTCTTGATCGCTGCGACATCCGTGTCGGAGCCGGTGTATTCGCTAATCAGTTCGGTCTTGATGCCGGACTTCGTGATGCTCATTCTGCCGATGGCATTGAAGTAGCTGCCGGTCTGGGTCAGAACGACGGT
>JBJDYD010000076.1:0-11015 GCA_051867015.1 Faecousia sp.
GTTTAATTTACAAGGTACATCGCCGTCTCGCGGACAGCTCTGATATACTACCACGACCGTTTTCATTTGTCAAGAAGTTTTTTTACTTTTTTTCGATTTTTTCTGCAAGCATCCAAAGAGGTTATATTATGTATTGTATATCTCACCCGCGGTGTGCAGGCAGGTGTTTTTCGTCACTTTGCTCATTTTGGAGCAAAATTTTTGAGGATATCTACAAAAATTTTTTTATAACCACTTTTTTTCAAAAAAGCTATTGTTTCCTTGCGCTGTTTTGTGTATATTTATAATATGCAGTACAAGGTTTCCGCAATAAGTACTGCAACAACCCGCGGGTCTACCCGCAGTATCTTTAAGGAGGAAAAGGAAATGAAAAGAATCTTAGCAATTGTTCTTTCGCTTGTATTGGTCGTCGCACTCTTTGCCGGCTGCGCAGGCGACAAGGAAGAAGGGTCTGACAAGTCCGCTGCCGGTTCCAACGTTAAGGTCGGCGTCGTCCTCGTCGGTGACGAAAACGAAGGCTATACTTACGCGCACATTCTCGGCATCCAGGAGGCTGTGAAGAACCTTGGGCTGAACGAGAAGGACAACATCGTTTGGAAGTACACCGTGCCCGAAAACGAAAAGTGCTATGACGCAATCAACGACTGCATTGACCAAGGCTGCACTTTGATCTTCACGAACTCCTATGGTCATCAGTCCTTTGCAAAGCAGGCTGCTGAGGAGCACCCCGATATCCAGATCGTCGCGATGACCGGCGATACCGCAAAGGCTTCCGGTCTGTCCAACTTCCATAACGCATTCACGAAGATCTATGAAGCGCGCTATGCCGCAGGCGTTGTTGCCGGTATGAAGATCCAGCAGCTCGTTGACGAGGGCAAGCTCACCGACAAGAACTATTCTGACGGCAATGTCAAGGTCGGCTATGTCGGCGCATATCCTTATGCGGAAGTCGTTTCCGGCTACACCGCTTTCTATCTCGGCATCAAGTCCGTATATCCCGATGTGGTGATGGATGTGCAGTACACGAACTCCTGGTTCAACATCACCGCTGAGAACGAGGCCGCCATCGCGCTGATTGACCGCGGCTGCGTCATCATCGGTCAGCATGCCGACTCCACCGGCGCTCCCGCAGCATGCGAGGAGAAGCTGAATGCAGGCACCGTCGTTTATTCCGTCGGTTACAACGTCGATATGCTCGCCGCTGCACCGAACGCCGCTTTGGTCTCCCCGACAAACGAATGGGGCGTTTACTACACCTACGCCATCGGCACGCACATGAAGGGTGAGAGCTTTGACACCAACTGGGCAGAGGGCTTTGACGCCAATGCAGTCGCGCTGACGACCCTTGGTCCGAATGTCGCGCCCGGAACGCAGGAAAAGGTTGACGAAGTCATTGCCGCCTTGAAGAACGGCACGCTCCATGTCTTTGATACCTCCACCTTCACCGTAGGCGGTCAGCCCGTTACCAGCGCATTTGCAACCGACTCTGACGGCGACTGGACTCCCGACAGCGACGAAGCAATTATTGACGGCTACTATCACGAATCTTACTTCCAGTCCGCGCCGTCCTTCCAGCTGAGAATCGACGGCATCACCGAGCTGAACTGATCTCCCTAAAAAAGGGACTGCTTCGGCAGTCCCTTTTCCTCTTTATTCAAGAAACACTTTTAATTTAGCAAAAATTATCGTAACGCAGCAGCATCTGCACAAATAAAATTCTACGAAAAGGAGTGACCGCCTTGGAATCCCACGACATCAACAAAACCGCCGACACCGCAACAGAAACGAGTGCCTGCGAATATGCCATTGAGCTGCGCCATATTACCAAGCGTTTCGGCGATGTCGTCGCGAATGACAACATTGACCTTGCACTGAAAAAGGGTGAGATCCTGTCTCTGCTCGGCGAAAACGGCAGCGGCAAGACCACCCTGATGAATATGCTCGGCGGCATTTACTTCCCCGACGAGGGCGAAATCTTTGTCGACGGGAAGCCGGTATCCATCAAATCGCCGAAGGATTCGTTTCACTACGGCATTGGCATGATCCACCAGCACTTTAAGCTGGTTGATGTCTTTACTGCGGCGGAGAATATCGTTCTCGGTTTGGAGGGTGAAAAGGGCAAGTTAGACCGCGCCTCCATTCGAAAGGCGGTCAAGGAGATCGCCGAGCGTTACGGTTTTGAAATAGATCCCGATCAGAAGGTCTACAATATGTCCGTTTCGCAGAAGCAGACCGTCGAGATCGTCAAGGTGCTCTATCGCGGTGCGGACGTTCTGATTTTGGACGAGCCGACTGCCGTGCTCACCCCGCAGGAAACGGACAAGCTGTTTGCTGTCATGCGCAACATGAAGCGCGACGGCAAAGCAATTATCATCATCACCCACAAGCTGCACGAGGTGCTCGCAGTTTCCGACCGCGTCGCGGTGCTTCGCAAAGGACAGTACATCGGCAGCGTTGATACCGCCAATGCCACGCAGCAGTCTCTGACCGACATGATGGTCGGAAAATCCGTCACATTAAACATTGACCGTCCGAAGAATCCGTCCCTGACCGACCGCCTTATCGTCGAAAATTTGACGGTAAAGGACAAGGACGGCGTGAAAAAGCTCGACAATGTCTCCTTTACGGCAATGGGCGGCGAAATTCTCGGCATTGCCGGTATTGCCGGCTCCGGTCAAAAGGAGCTTTTGGAGGCAATTGCCGGCATCCAGCGTTCCGAGGAGGGCGCAGCCATTACCTACCTCTCCCCCGAGGGCGAGCGCATTTCGCTGAACGGGATGGATCCGCTGGATATCATCCGCAACGGCATCCTGCTCTCCTTTGTGCCGGAGGATCGCTTCGGCATGGGCTTGGTCGGCGGCATGTGCATTACGGACAATATTAAGCTGCGCACCTACCGCAAGGGTCCCGGTCCTTTCGCTGACCGCACCTATTCCGCCAATCTTGCCGAGTCGATTGTCTCGGAGTTGGAGGTCGTAACCCCGGATGTAAACCGCACGCCGATCCGCCGTCTCTCCGGCGGCAATGTTCAAAAGGTGTTAGTCGGGCGAGAAATCGCTTCGAATCCGACGGTGCTGATGACCGCCTACGCTGTGCGCGGTCTGGACATCAACACCTCCTATACCATTTACAATCTGCTCACGGAGCAAAAAATGAAGGGCGTCGCCGTGATCTATGTCGGCGAAGATCTCGATGTGCTTCTTGAGCTGTGCGACCGGATTCTCGTTCTCTGCGGCGGACAGGTCAGCGGCATTGTTGACGCTGCGTCCACAACCAAAGAGGAGATCGGTCTGATGATGACGCAGTTCAGAAGGGAGGACGCAGTCCATGAATAAAGAACCCTTGATCCGCATCTCCAAGCGCGACGGCATCAGCTTTTTCCGTTCTGCCGTAATCCGCGCCATTGCCATTTTACTTTCATTGATCGTCAGCGCTTTTGTAATCTACGCGATTGTTAAGCTCAACCCGCTGCATGTCTACGGTTCGATGTGGGACGGCGCGTTCGGCACGGAAAAGCGCGTTTGGTATCTCCTGCGGGATATGATGATCCTCACCTGCATCGCCGTCGGTCTTGCGCCAGCGTTCAAAATGCGATTTTGGAACATCGGTGCGGAGGGGCAGATGCTCGTTGGCGGCATTGCGACAGCGTTCTTCATGCGCAACTATGCCGAAGCAATGCCCGAGTGGCTTCTGTTCGTTTGCATGATCGCCGGTGCGCTGCTCTGCGGCGCGATTTGGGGCTTGATCCCCGGCTTCTTCAAGGCGAAATGGAACACAAATGAGACACTGTTCACACTGATGATGAACTACATTGCCATCCAGTTTACTTCCTTCTGCGTGGCAAAATGGGAGAATCCCTTCGGCTCGAATACCGTCGGTACGCTCAACCCCTCCACCAAAACCGGCTGGATCGGCAATCTCCTATCCGACGGCTATAACGGCGACTTCCTGTGGATGGTTCTGATCGTCTTGGCATTGGCGGCGCTGATGTGGGCTTATCTTCGTTACTCCAAGCAGGGCTACGAAATCGCCGTCGTCGGTGATTCGGAGAACACCGCGAAATATGCAGGCATCCGTGTCAACCGCGTCTATATCCGTACCATGGCGATCTCCGGCGCGATCTGCGGCTTTGCAGGCTTCCTCGCTGTCTCCGCCGTGTCCCACACGATCTCTATCAGCACTGCAGGCGGGCGCGGCTTTACGGCAATCATTGTCGCATGGCTCGCAAAGATGAATCCGTTTGTGATGATCCTGATTTCCGCACTGCTGACCTTCCTCGACAAGGGCGCGATCCAAATTGCAACGGACTACGGTCTGAACGAATACGCTTCCAAGATCATCACCGGTATCGTGCTGTTCTTCATTCTCGGCAGCGAATTCTTCATCAATTATCGGATGAAATTCCGTCATCACAAGAAAGAGGAGGTCTAAGCGATGAATGGACTGTTAGAATTTTTAACCTCTTTCCCCACTCTGCTGCACTCTGCCGTCATTTTCGGCACCGTCATTCTGTTTGGCGCACTCGGCGAAATTCTCACCGAGAAGGGCGGCAATCTGAACCTCGGCGTTCCCGGCATTATGTACATGGGCGGCATTGCGGGACTTGCAAGCACCTTCCTATATGAGAATGTGTATTGCGCCAATGCGGGCATCACGCCGAATACCGCGATCTGCGTGATATTGTGCCTCGTTTCCACCTTCCTTGCCGCTGCGCTCGGCGGTCTGATTTATTCCTTCCTAACCATCACGCTGCGCACCAATCAGAATGTCACCGGTTTGACCCTGACCATTTTCGGCGCCGGTCTCGGCAACTTCTTCGGCGGCTCTCTGAACAAGCTGGCTGGCGGTGTCGGTCAGGTCAACGTCAATGTCACCTCCGAAGCCTTCCGCGCCTATTCCACCAAGCTTGTAGATTTCTTTGACGGCTTCACAGGAAAGGTCGGCTTGGGTACGCTCCTGTTCTCCTACGGCTTCCTGACCTATGTCGCCATCATCGTCGCCGTTGCGATCTGGTTCTTCCTGAACAAGACGCGTACCGGTCTGAGCCTGCGTTCGGTCGGCGAGAACACCGCTACGGCGGACGCGGCAGGTATCCCCGTTACGAAGTATAAGTACCTCGCCACCTGTATCGGCGCGGGCATCTCCGGTTTCGGCGGCACCTACTATGTCATGAACTACATCAAGGGCACCTGGGAGAATCAGGGCACGATTGAAGCGCTCGGCTGGCTCGCGGTCGCGCTGGTTATCTTCGCCACATGGAAGCCCCTGCGTTCCATTTGGGGCGCTTACCTGTTCGGCATTCTTTACTGGGCGTATAACTATATCGGTGGTCTGAACCGCAGCACGATAGAGCTGTTCAAAATGCTCCCCTATGTATTCACCCTGTTGGTACTCATCACCGTCTCGCTCCGCCGCAGGAAAGAGGATCAGCCGCCCGCTTCCTTGGGTCTGCCCTATTTCCGAGAAGAACGATAGCATCATAAAATTGCCGCCGAGGGAAAGTGCAATTCCCTCGGCGGTGTTTTTTTGTATCAGTTTTTCCGCTTGAAGAAGGTCGCAACGATCGCGCCGGGACCGGCGTGTGTGCCGATCACGCTGCCGATCTGCGTGGTTTGCAGCGAATCGAGCTTGCCCTCCCAAAGGGCGGCGCTGTCAGTAATGTACTTTTGCAGGAGGATATCGCTCAAGCCGCTGTAACCGAGCAGCACGGGCTTGTCGTAATCCACGCCGCCCGCCTCCTCGATCTGCTTGATCAGCAGGTTATTCCCCTGCTTGGAGCCGCGCGCCTTGCCGAGCATGACGACCTCACCCTCCTTGAGGCTGATGACAGGTTTAATGGAGAGAATTCCGCCCGCAAATGCCACCGCCTTGGAAATTCTGCCGCCGCGCTTGAGATATTCAAGCGTGTCGAGCAGCGCGATCAGGCAGACATTCTCGCGCTCCTCGGTCAGACGTTCCGCGATCTCCTGGGCATCCATGCCGCTGTCCGCAAGTCGCAGGGCAAGCTCCGCCAAAATGCCGGAGCCGGTCGCTGCGGATTTTCCGTCTACGACAAAAATACAGTCGGGATAATCCTCCGCCGCGATCATTGCGCTCTGATAGGTGCCGGAGAGCTTGGAGGAAATCGTCAATACGACCGCGGTCTCTCCCTTCGCAGCCACCTCCGCAAACACCTTGGAAAAGCTGTCCGGGGTCGCCTGACTGGTGCTCGGCAGCTCGTCGCTTTCGATCAGCTTTTCGTAAAATTCCCGCCGTGTGATTGTCACGCTGTCAATATACTCTTGATCTCCGAAGCGGACGGTCAACGGCACAACCGTCAGCCTTTGGCGAATGTTCTCGCTGACATCCGCGCTGGAATCCACAATAATCCTTACCTTCATGTCATTCTCCTTTTGATTCTTATTTTAGGAAAAAATGCAGCAGCTTGCCGTAACGCCCGCGTTTATAGGGCTGATACCGCATGGGCAGATCCATCCATGTCCGTTTATTGACAATGCTCTTGCTGTGGGAAAAGGCATCGAAGCCCGTCTTGCCGTGATAAGCGCCCATGCCGCTTTCGCCCACGCCGCCGAAGCCCATGCCGCTTGTGGCAAGATGGATGATCGTGTCGTTCACGCAGCCGCCGCCGTAAGCGCAGCGCGCCGTAACCTCACGAATGCGCTTTTTATCCTCGGAGAAGAGATACTGTGCAAGCGGCTTCGGCTTGCCGGCAAGGAGAGCATAGACCTCTTCAAAATCATCAAACGTGAGGATGGGCAGAATCGGGCCGAAAATCTCCTCCTGCATCACCGGATCGTTCCAGGAGACATTGTCCATGATCGTGGGCTCAAGCTGCAAGGTTCTCTCATTCCCCTCACCGCCAAATACGACCTTCTCCTCGTCGAGCAGTCTGCAAAGCCGCGTGAAATGCTTTTCATTGATGATCTTCCCATAATCGGGATTTTTCAGCGGCTCCTGCCCGAACTGCGCCGTAATCTGCTTGCAAAGCTCCTCCTTCAGCCGCTCCTTTACACTGCTGTGGCAGAGAATATAGTCCGGCGCAACGCAAGTCTGCCCGCAGTTGAGATACTTCCCAAAAACAATGCGCTTCGCGGCAAGCGCAAGCTTCGCGGTGCTGTCCACAATGCAGGGACTTTTTCCGCCCAGCTCCAAAACGGCAGGCGTCAGCGTCTCGGCAGTATGCCGAAGGACCTCTTTCCCGACCGTCTGACTGCCCGTAAAGAACACAAGGTCAAATTTCTGCTCGAGCAGGCTTGCATTCTCGCGCCGTCCGCCCGTAACGACCGCGACATATTCCGGCGGGAAACACGCGCCGATCAGCTTTTCGATCACAGCGCTGGTCGCGGGAGAGTAGGCGCTCGGTTTAATCACCGCAGTGTTACCCGCCGCAATCGCGTCCGCCAGCGGATCCAACGTGAGCAGGAACGGGTAATTCCACGGACTCATGATGAGAACATTGCCGTAGGGCGAGGGCTTGCAATAGCTTCTCGACGCAAATTGTGCCAGCGGCGTATGCACGCGGTGTTCCGCGGCGAAGCGGCGCGTATGGCGAATCATATAGCTGAGCTCGCTGAGGACAAGTCCCGTCTCACACATAAAGCCCTCGTAGTCGCTCTTGCCCAAGTCGGCTTTGAGCGCGGCGGCGATCTCCGCTTCATGGGTCTGCACCGCTTGATACAGCCGCTTGAGCATCTCCACGCGGAACGAGACAGGCAAGGTCGCACCCGTGTGAAAATAGGCGCGCTGCCGCTTCAAAATTTCTTCAATCGTCATATCATCAGCTCCAATCGGCTACTTTTTCGTAGAAAAGCTCCAACTCCCTCGCGTCCATCAGCTTCGGGACGGGATAGAGCGGATTTGCCTCTTTGTCGGCATATTTTGCCATCTGCGGAATGTCCGCTTTTTGAATGCCGGAGAGCTTTGCCGGGATCGACATCCGCTGATTCAACTCACGGATCGCACGGATCAGCTTTTCCGCACCCGCCGCATCCGTATCCGATTCCGCAGCAACACCTGCTTCGATCGCGAGCCGGTGCAGCTTCTTGTGCGCCGCTGCGCCGTAGTCCTCCAGCACAATCGGCATCAGAACGGCATTTGCAAGCCCATGCGGAATGTTATACTGTCCGCCGAGGGAGTGCGCGACCGCATGGATGTAGCCGACATAGGATTTGGAAAAGGCAATGCCCGCCTGATATGCCGCATGCAGCATTGCTTCCCGCGCCGCGCGGTTTTGTCCGTCTCGGTACGCCGTTTCAATGTTCGCAAAGATCAGCCGCACCGCCTCCAGCGAAAGCTGCCGCGTCTGTTTGCTGGTCGAGCCGCCGATGTACGCCTCGACCGCGTGCGTCAGGGCATCCATGCCGGTCGTCGCCGTGAGGGAGGGCGGCAGCGTGTAGGTCACGCTCGGGTCGAGCACGGCATAGCGCGGGAGCAGCGTAAAATTGTTCATCGTGTACTTGTGCTTCTTTTCGGCGTCCGTGATGACCGCCGTGATGGTTGTCTCGCTGCCTGTTCCCGCCGTCGTGGGAATGGCAATCAGGGTTGGGATGCGCCGCAGCACGCGCAAAAGCCCTTTCAGCCGGTATAGCTCTTTTTTCGGGTATGCGATGCGTGCCCCTACCGCCTTTGCGCAGTCCATCGACGAACCTCCGCCGAAAGCTACCAGCGCCTCACATTTTTCGCTGAGGTAAAGCGCCCGCGCCTGCTCCACATTTTCGACTGTGGGGTTGGCACGTGTTTGATCGTAAACTGTGCAGCGAATCCCAGCCTCCCGCAGAAGCGCCTCCAGCTTGTCTGTCGCGCCCGCGCCGCGCAAGCCTGCGTCCGTCACGAGCAGGACAGAGGAAATTTGCAGCGACGCGCACAATGGTGCAACGCGTTCCACACTGTTCAAAATCTCCGGCTCCCGATACGGCAGCAGCGGAAGCGCAGCATGCAGAAAGAATTGAAAGACGCGGCAATATACCTTTTTCAACGGATTCATGGGTTCGGTAGTCCCTCCTTGCTCAGTGCCTGCAAATTCGCCGCGATTGTCTCCAGCGCATTGTAAAAAACGGCGCGCTCCTCCTCGGAAATCCCCTTTCCCGCGGATTCTACCGCAACTCTCGCGCGTTCCTGCACATGCTCCGCAACGGCTTTCCCTTTATCCGTCAGCTTGAGTAAAGCGCGGTACAGACTGCGGCCTGTATTTTCCCGCGTGACCAATTCCTTTTTTTCCATAATCGACAGCATCCGCGAGACATCCGCCTTATCCTTAGCGCAAAGCTCTCCAAGCTGCGTAGCACTGATGCCGTCCTCAAAACGGTGCATCGTCGTCAAATAGGTCGCGTGCGCACCCTTCAGTCCGTACTTTTTCATCTCATCTCCCGCAATCTTATGCCAATAGCGGAAAATTTCAAAGAGGGCAATCGAAAAGCGCTCAAAACGATCCGGCATACTTTTTCTCCTTTCGATATTTTCTCCTACACCCGGTTCACACAATTTGATTGTTGAAAAATCAACAAGTTGAATTATACAACAGTTTTGTTGAACTGTCAACAAAAACAGAAAAAGAATTTCCCCTGATCCATTTGCATGGGTCAGGGGAAAATTCCGTTTGGGTAAAGCAAGCTGCCGTCGGCTTATCCTCGGAGGGGTCCAAGGCATCGGCAGCCGGTTGAGAACAGGAAAAAGGGAGGAAAACCTGCTCTCTGGCATTATAATAGCATAGTTCTCAGAGAAAGTTGTGAACAGATTTTAAAATATGTGAAACCAAAGTCTGAAACCCCGAGCACCCTTTTCCGCTGCCCGCGACGCTGTAGCCCGCGGCATCCCTGACGCGCCTTGCAGGGACTGCCAATGTGTTACTTTTCCTGTCTGCCGCTTCGCGGACCGCACCCCGAGCCGGCGTGCCCTACGTCGATTAATCGCACCGCAGGGAAAGGCACAGTAACCACTGCGTTTGCCAAGCCTGTCAGCACGCTGAGATAAGCGGAGCTTTACATCACTTCTTTCCGCAGCGCAAGATGCCGCTGTTCCAATGTTTTCCATTGCAGCTCCAATGTCAAACAGGCTTCCAGCGCGTCTTTCATGTCGTCGGATTCATAAGATATTCCGCTTTCTGCCTGTCTTTTTAGCTCGCCGCGCGCATTATCTAAGCACTCCCCTACCTTTGTAAGCTCGATTGCGGATAAAACCAAAGCAGATTCTTTATCTTTCATCCTTACTATCCCTCTTAAAAGTTTTAGAGTTTCAATCATTTATCGAATCAAATCTTGCTCTTATTATAAAAAGTCATGTTTTTACTTTAATTAATTAAAGTAAAACAAGTTAAAATGTCAACACCTTCCTGATATCATAATTATAAGGAAGTGACGAAATGAAAACAGATTATGCAGACAAGTACATTGCTCTTGGTTTGAAGATCGCATATTATCGGAAGAAAGCGGGATATACGCAAGAAGCTTTTGCAGAAAAGATTGGTCGAAGCGTCGTTTTTCTCTCACAGGTTGAGGGCACGGGCAGCGTCGCCGGCATCTCACTGAAAACGCTCTTTCGGATCTCCGATGTTCTCGGCGTTCCTGCATATAAATTCTTAGAAGAAGATTGACAGACGAAACCGTCTGTCAATTTTTGTGTATTCGGAATCTATGCGTAACAAAAGGGCGTTGAGAGATTGCCACGGCGCAAGCGCCTCGCAATGACACGGCAAGCAGCCCCATTTGTCATTGCGAGGGCGCTTGCGCCCGTGGCAATCTCCGGGTATAGGGTTGTGCGCACTCGGTAGTGCCTGCACACGGGCGGATGCTATCCGCCCCTACTACACTATAACAATTAAAACTTTATTTTTGGATGCGGACTTTGCGAACTGTAGCAGTTCGGCGTAGGGCGCGACGACCTCGGCGCGCCGGTGCAGGAACTACCAAATGCGTACAAACTCGTTCGTCTGTACTGTCTGCCGCTTCGCGGACGGCACGCCGAGTCGTCGTGCCCTACGAGCTACCTACAGTTTTAAGCGTTACAAGCTACTACGGCGT
>JBJDYD010000077.1:0-2443 GCA_051867015.1 Faecousia sp.
CTGTTTTGCACTTTTCATCGTGTCCATTCTACGGGGTACAGTTTAACTATTCACTATTCACTATTCACTGAAACCCTGCACAGACGCGTCAGGGATGCTGCGCGTTACAGCTTCCCACAGACGGTTTACTTGTTCACTGGTTCCCGTTCACCATTCGCTTTTTTCGGATTCTGTGCCTGCGGAATTGACAAGGGCGGGTGGGGCGGATATAATAAAGGAAAATAAAATGATAAGAGGTATGGATGATGGATACGACCGCATTGGCAAAGCTTTTGTTTCCGAATGTAACGACTACGCCGGAGGAATTGGAGGCGCGCTATCCCGCACGCGAGGTTCCGGAGGGCGCGGTCATTACGCGTATGGCACCGTCGCCGACGGGCTTCGTGCATCTCGGTAATTTGGTGCAGGGACTTGTCTCCGAACGCATGGCGCACCAGTCGGGCGGCGTGCTCTTCCTCCGCGTGGAGGATACCGACGCCAAGCGCGAGGTCGCGGGCGCGGTCGAGGTACTGATTGACACCTTGAAGCACTACGGCATTCACTTTGACGAGGGTGCGACGAAGGACGGCGATCAGGGCGCTTACGGGCCTTACCGTCAGCGGCAGCGTGCGGATATTTACCATGTTTACGCCAAGAAGCTTGTTGAGCAGGGCGATGCCTACCCCTGCTTCTGCACCGAGGAAGAGCTGACCGCCATGCGTGCCGCGCAGGAGGCGAAGAAGGTCAATTTCGGCTATTACGGCGAATACGCCCTTTGGCGCGACCGTCCCATCAAGGACATTGAAGCGGCGCTTGCGGAGGGCAAGCCGTGGGTGCTGCGTTTCCGCTCGACCGGCTCCGTGGAAAATCAGTTTAAATATACCGACCTTGTCAAGGGCGTTCTGACCGTCACGGAGAACGATATCGACCAAGTCCTGCTTAAGTCCGACGGCATCCCGACCTACCACTTTGCCCACGCAGTGGACGATCACCTGATGCGCACGACCCATGTGGTGCGCGGCGACGAGTGGCTGCCGAGTCTGCCCTTCCATCTCCAGCTCTTCCGTGCCCTCGGCTTCAAGATCCCAAAGTATGTGCATATCGGCCCGCTGATGAAGATGGACGGGACGTCCAAGCGCAAGCTCTCCAAGCGCAAGGACCCCGAGCTGGCGCTGACCTATTATAAGGCAGAGGGCTTCCCTGTCCGCGCGGTCTATGAGTATATCATGACGCTGCTCAACTCCAACTACGAGGATTGGCGCAAGGCGAACCCGACCGCCCCGTCCGACGACTTCAAATTCTCCTACAAAAAGCTAAACCCGGCGGGGGCGCTGTTTGATTACGCGAAGCTGTGCGATGTTTCAAAGAACGAAATCGCCCGCATGGACGCCGACACGGTCTATACGCTCGCGCTGGAGTATGCGGAGGAATTTGACCCCGACTTTGCCGCCGTGCTGCGCCGCGACCCGGACTACGCAAAGCGCATCCTCGCCATCGGCAGAGGCGGCAAGAAGCCGCGCAAGGACTTGGCGACTTGGAAGGATGTCAAACCCTACATGGGCTTCTTCTATGACGAGTTCTTTGCCTCCGAGGGTTTTCCGATGCAGTTTGACAAGGCGGTGATCCGTGAAGCGCTGGAGAAATTCCTCGCGGTATACGATTTTACCGACGACGCGACCGTCTGGTTTAACAAGGTCAAGGAGATCACCACGGCGCTGGGCTTTGCCGCCGATATGAAGGAATATAAGGCAGCGCCGGAGAAATTCGGCGGCTCGGTCGCGGATGTGTCCACCTTTCTGCGCGTGGCGGTGACGGGCAAGACCAACTCGCCCGACCTTTACACGGTGATGCAGATTTTGGGCTACGACCGCACGGTTGCCCGAATCCGCAAGGCGATGGAGACGCTGTGATGCGTATCGTCGATATGACCCGCGACCCGCGCAGATCACAGTACGAATATTTCCGCAGCTTCGTCAATCCGTATGCGTCCATGACGGTGAATTGCGACATTACACACCTGCGCCAAGTGACCCGGGAACGGGAGCTGCCCTTTTTCCTCACCGTCCTGCACTGCGCGGTGAACGCGGCGAACGCCGTGCCGGAGCTGCGCAGGCGCATTCGCGGGGAGACCGTCGTGGAGTACGAGCGCTGCATCAGCTCGCACACCGTTGCCTTGCCGGATGAGACCTATTGCTACTGTGAGCTGGACTGCGGCAAGCCGCTGGAAGCATTCCTGCCCTACGCGCTTGCGGAGGTCGAGCGGGCGAAGTCGTGTCCGACGATGGACGATGGCGATGACCCCGACCGCCTGTTTTTCGTTTCCAGCGTGCCCTGGGTGAGCTTCGCCTCAATCAGCCTGCCGAAGCCCGTCCCCGCCGACAGTAACCCCCGCATCACCTTCGGCAAGTATTTTATACTAATCACCAATAAAAATACTCGTACATATAGACAAGCGAGTGAAGAA
>JBJDYD010000078.1:0-52305 GCA_051867015.1 Faecousia sp.
ACCAGTCGCCGTAGCTGTGACCGGTTGCGGGGATCGTATCCGTGCTGAGTACGATACCGCAGGTATCACAGGTTACTGTAATAGAACCGTCTGTGGTGCAGGTAGCGTCAACTGTGGTGGTTGTGGTGCTGCTGTGGGCGCAGACGGCGGGGGAGGTGGTGTAGTAGGCCGTGGTCGTAGTGCCGCTGCCCTTCTGATAGATGTTTACGGTTTGCTGACCGCTGGAATAGCAGGAGAACAGCTTGGAAGTGGCATTATAGCGGAGAATGTTGCGGGTATTGCTGCCCTGGGCGGTGATGGTCGCCTCATTGCTGCTGATGGCGATCGTCCAGGAGCCGTTGGCATCCAGCGTGGACTGTGTGCGCAGATAGTTGCTGGAAGAGGAGGCTGCGTACAGGTAGCCGATGTTGCCGTCATCATAGAAGGAGTAGGTGCCGTCGGTGGTGCCGTAGCCGAGGACGAATTCGCCGGTGCCGTCGGCAGGGGTAAAGGTGGAAAGGTCGTCGCTCTTCGTGCCGCCGTTCACAACCGCACGGTTGTTGCCGCCCTGCGTTGCGCTCATGGCGCCGGTATCGGTGCCGTTCATCGTAAAGATGATGCTGCTGCCGATCTGCAGGTCAGCCGGATCGGTGACCAGCGTGTAGACACCGGAGCCGGAGCCGGTGGTGGTCTCTGTACGGGAGTAGACTGCGTAGAGGGTGACGCTGGCAGACGGCGTGTAGGTGCCGGTGAGGATGGTGGGCGCGGTGGTGGTTTCCGCTGCAATCGCGGCGGTAACCCAACCCTTGAAGGTGTAGCCGTCTACCGCTTCCGCGGTGGGCAGGGTCACGGAATCGCCGTCAAGGACATCGGCGGTGGTGATGCCGGAGGGGGCGGAGTAGGTAATGGTGTAGGTGCCCTTCGTCTCGCTGTAGCTGTAGCCGCAAACGGAGCAGGTGTAGGTGGTGGTCGCACCGCTGACGGAGGAAGTGTAGGTGCAGTCTGCCGTCTCAACATCGCCGCAGACGGAGCAGGTGCGGCTGTGGGTGCCGTTGTTGTTGGAAGTCCAATCGCCATAGGTATGATCCGTCATGGCGATCTCTTCGTGCCCGGAGATATACTTGCCGCAATCATTGCAGTAGACGCCTGCGGTATAGCCGACAGAAGTACAGGTAGCTGCAACGGCGTCGGTGTTTACAGTGTTGGCATGCGCACAGGCAGTGGGAGCGGTGGTGTAGTAGGTGGTGCCTGCGCTGCCGTCAAGCATATAGAGCTGCGGCAAAAGCATGCTCGTGCTGGTTGCAGAAGTATACGTTGTGAATCTCGGACTGGTAGCATTATACAGGAAGCGACCGAAAGAGCTGGCAACGTTCTGAATGGTAGCATCATTGCCGGAGATCGAAATGCTCCAGGTAGTCGTGCCGGAATCCCATGCGAGCTTCTTTACAGCCGTGGCGCCCAAAAGCTGACCGCTGGCGTTTGCAAGAGTCCATGCGCCTTCCGTGCCGCCGAGGGTCAGAACAACGGCTGTGTCGGGCTTGGTGACAGTGGAGGAATCCGCAGCAAATTCTGCCGTGATGTTTGTCATAACCTGACTTGCAATATCGCCTGCAACGAAGCCCTTTGCGTTGGAAGCAATCAGGAGCTGTGCGCCTGCAGCAAGGGCGGAAGCATCGCTGACCAGTTTCCATTCGCCGGAGCCGCTGCCGCCCTCAGAGCGTGCATAGACCGCATAGAGGGTGATATCGCTGTCGTTGGAGTAGGTGCTGCCCGCGGCATAGAGGGTGGGCTTGGCAGTCACTTCAGAGGAAAGGGCAGTTGCCGCCCAGCCTGCGAAGGTGTAGCCCGTGGGAGCAGTGCAGGAGGGCAGGGTGAAGGTGGTATCCGTCAGCGTGGTGACCGTGCCGTTGTCATTCAGGGTCAGGGTGATCGGCTCGGCGGAGGCGCTCAGGCTTGCCAGCTTCCAGGTGGAGCTGACCGTCTGATAGTTGTCTACGTTGCCCTGACCGGGATATGTATCTTCCTCGGATGCCACGACGGGGAATGCACAGTATTCGGTTCTTGCTGCAGAAATGGTGCTTACCACCCAACTGGAGTAGGAAAAGACGCCTTCATTGTACATTTTCTGGCAGTAGTCCCATTCGCCGTACTTGTCTTTCATCTTGGAAACTGCGGATGCGACGGTGTCGCCTGCAATCATATTGTCCCAGAAGCTTCCTTCCCAAGCATAGTCGCCGATGAAAGAGACGGACTGAGAATAGCCGTAGACAACGGAAACGCCCTTGTTGCGCAGGGGAGCGCACATTCCGTTCGTCGCCATGCCAAGACAGATTGCCATCCAGAGGATGCTGCCGGGTGCGTTGCCGCTCATGTGGTTGGCGAAGGCAGTGCCGTCAGCGACGTAGTTGCCGCTGCTGTCCTTGTAAGCGTGGGGATAGGTGCCGTAGGTGCCGGTCACATAAGCACAGTCGGCTGTGGTCATGCCCGTGCCGCTGGACAGGCAGAGGTAAGAGGTGTTCGCCTCGGAGGTGCAGTCCGCCTCACCGGTGCCGTCGGAGCCGCCGTCAAAGTAGCCCCAGTCGGTGTTGCCGTGGGAGTCAAAAATGACCACGCCGCACTTTTCAATAGCCTGTCCGATGGCAGTGACAGTTGCGTCCGTGTCGATCAGACCGTAGGCAGTGCCGCCGGTAGCTGCCGCGATGGCAAGCGCTTCGTTGGTGTACTGGTTGGTGAAGCTGCTGTCTTCGGCGTACATGGGGGCGACCAGGCAGACGTCCTTCTTTGTGGCGCTGGAATAGTCCCAGGTCGCAAGGGAACTGGTGTTGACGGATTTGGTGGCGATGCGCTGGTCGGCTTCATAGCGGTCCTTGGGGAAGTAACCGCAGGTGATGCCGGTGTCGGTCTGCCAGAAGAAGCCGTCGCCTCTTTCGACGATGGAGCCCTCCACATAGGTGTCGGAGTCCATGACCAGAGCTTTGACATCGTCGGTCGCCGCGACATAGTCCGCGAGGGTACGTTCGCCGCTGCGCTTTGCCGATTCGTCAAAGTACGCGTCGATGCCGTCGAGGATATCCGACTGGACGAGGGCATCGTCTTCCGCCGTGATAAGCTCGGCGCTTGCTTCCGTGGGTTCTTCCGCGAAGGCTAAGGTCGGCAGCAGACCGCAGACCATTGCAAGCGTCAGAAGAAACGCAAGAAGCCGCTTGAGTGTGTGTTTCATGCTTACATTCTCCTTTTCCGAATTTTGCGATTTTCGAAATCGCTGTTAAAAACATTATACCATACAATAGGGGAGAAGCAAGCGAAAAGGCAACTTCTTCCAAATAAATTTTGGGCATTCAAAGAATATTTAGCGGATTCGGCTGCCGACAAGAGCCGGGAATGACGCACTTCTGCCCCTGCGCGATATCATACGAAAGAGACATACATGTCCGAAGGAGAGAGAATAAGGCAGCGGCTCTGCAGACTTTCCTGTATGCCGCAGATTCGCGCGTAAAAACGCCCTTTTCGCGCCGCTGCGTTTTGACAGAAGCTTTGCAAAGTAAGCGGTAATTGCCTGCGAATAGCCAAAAACTCCAAATTTTATATTGCATTCTCTTACGGAAAATGCTATAATTAATCAATAGCAGATGAATGAGAGGAAACAACATGAATGCTTACAGAATCGCAGATTTGATCGTACATATGGACACTTTCGGCAGAACGCTGCAGCAGGCTGAGCCGTACCGGGTTGCAGACACACCTGCTGATCTGACGATCCATTCGGTACCCGAAGCGCTGAGGCAGAAGAATCCTCATTTGAGTTTAGAGGACTGCGAGTATCTTTCAACGGGAGGCAGCTTCTATCGGCAGCTTGCTTTGTTTGACGGTATGATGCTGCATGCCTCCTGCGTTGTGGTTGATGACAGAGCATACTTGTTTTCCGCGCCCTGCGGCACGGGGAAGTCAACCCATGTACGCCTATGGCTGAAGCTGTTCGGCGATCGTGCGTATATATTAAATGATGACAAGCCGGCTCTGCGCATTATCGACGGAACGGTGTACGCTTATGGAACGCCTTGGAGCGGCAAGGATGACTGCAGCCGAAACGCGCGTGCGGAGCTTGGCGGCATTGCCGTCGTCAAGCGTGCCGCGGAAAACTCCGTTCGTAAGCTGCAGCCCCATGAGGCGGTTTTTGCCCTGATGGACCAAACGGCGCGCAGCGTTTCGCCGGAGGTAATGCAGAAATGCATGGGGACGATTGAGAGGATCGTGGAAACAGGCAAAATCTACGAATTGTTCTGTAATATGGATATCACAGCGGCAAAGCTGTCATATGAAACTATGAGTGGAAAGAGGTTGAACAATGAAAATTAAGGAAGGTTTTGTTTTACGGACGATTGCAGGCTCTAATATTGTTGTGCCGGTCGGCGCGGCAAGCATTGATTTTAACGGTATGATCACGCTGAACGATTCAGGAGCATTCCTTTGGAGGGAACTGGTGCAGGGCTCTGATGTCGACGGCCTGACCGCGGCGCTGCTGCGGGAATACGATGTTGACGAGGTGACGGCGCGCACCTGCGCTGCGGGCTTCATCGAGAAGCTGAAAGAGGCAAACTGCCTTGAGTAATAAGGTTAACCTTGCTGATTTTTATCCGCTGATCAAAGAGACGCTGGATAACGGAGGCACCTTTTCTCTGACAATTACCGGGACAAGTATGTACCCCTTTATTGTCGGAAACCGCGACAAAGTTACGCTGTCCCCCATCACAAGGGAGCTGAAGAAAAATGACCTTCCGCTCTACCGAAGGAGAGATGGGGCTTTTGTGCTGCATCGGATCGTAAAGGTTGAAAAAGACGGCACTTATACCTGCTGCGGCGATCACCAATGGTGGCTTGAAAAGGGTCTGAAAAAGGAACAGATGATCGGTGTCGCTACGGAATATATCCGAAAAGGGAAGCGCCTGACCAATAGAAATTTGTTTTATAAATTCTATCGCATGACATGGACATGGATGCTTCGCTACAGAAGGTATTTTTTCGTTTTGCGAAACAGACTGGCGAAGATCTTTTGATGGGGTGTTGAGATGGCGGTTGATGTGAAAGCGGGTGAATACCTGCTGGAGCTTTTGCGCTGCGGAGTTAACGATACTATTCCGCGCGAGAAGCCAGCGGGAAGCTCTTGGGAGGAAATCTACGCCCTTGCAAGGCGTCATAGTGTCACTGCGCTTGCGTTTTACACCTTGCGAACGAGGAAGACGGATTTACCGGCTGCTCTCGCGGCGTCATGGGAGGAGCAGAACGCGAAGCTCCTTGCGCAATATATCAATCAGGAGCATGAGCTGGCGCGGCTGTGCAGCATTTTCGAGCAGGCACATATCCCGTATATGCCCTTGAAGGGAAGCTGTATTCGTCAGTTCTACCCATCGCCGGAGACACGAGAGATGTGCGACTTGGATATTCTTGTTCCACCGGAGTCTGAGGAGCAAACGCATAAAATCCTGCTCGCCAACGGATATTCTTATATTGCATCGCATACGACCTCTCATAACCGCGAGTATCACAAGGCACCTTATCTCAATATAGAGATGCATACCGCGCTGTATCCGCAGGAATGCGCGGAGTCGGCGTATTTTAATGATGTATGGACGCGAGCGGAGCGCTGCGGCGACAGCTATGCTTATCGGTTGTCTTGGAACGATTTTTTTGTTTTTGCGATTGCGCATACATATAAGCATTATTATCTGATCGGTACGGGAATCCGCTCGCTCTTAGATATTTACGTGATGAAAAAAGCGCTTGGGGAGCAGCTTGACGAGGATTACATCCGAACGGAGCTGAAAAAGCTTTCTATGCTGACTTTCTATGAGACGATTTCGGAGCTGGCGGAAAGCTGGTTTTCCCCTGACCACCTTGCGCCGGTCGGCGCAGTGGAGGAAATGGCGCATAACATTTTGTGCGGAACAACCTACGGCGTGAATCAGGGCGCTGTACAAAACGCCGTTGCGGGCTATATTCGGCGCGGAAAGAGCGCTTCCGGGGCAAAACTATCTGTTACAATACGGAAAATTTTTCCGTCCAGGGCTTGCATGAAATCCATGTATCCGATGTTGGAAAAGTCACCGCTTTTGCTTCCTTTATGCTGGGTTGCACGCTGGTTCCGTATCCTGTTCAAAGAGCCCAAAAAACTCTCCGAGTTCTTCAGGAATCTAAGGAAAAAGAATATATACGGGAGAGAGAGAAAGTAAAGGGATATCGTTATCGAGAGGGTGAATCATTTGAAAAGAAATGGCGCTGATTGGACGAAAAAGACGCTTAGAATTGCGAGCTTGGTCATTTTGGACGTGGCTCTTGTCATTTTGGCGGCATTTCTCGCGCTCTTTGTTCGTCTGGACTTTAATATCGGAGCTTTGCGGTCACAGTATTTGCCGCAGCTCATCCATGCACTTCCGTTTTTTGTGCTGCTCTCTGTAGCGGTGTTTGTGCCTGCGAAGCTATATAACAGTCTATGGCAATTCGCAGGCATCGACGAGCTGCTGCATATTGTTTTAGCCGTTTTTGCCATTACCTGCATTGAATTCGCGGCACTGCTGCTTGAGTGGATCGTGCTTCCGCTGAGCTTCCCGATCCTCAATGCGCTGTTCTTGATCCTGCTGATTTCTTGCTCCCGCTTTTCCTATCGGCTTTTGCGCAAGCTCTACCATAAACGAGCTTACGGCGGGGCGCAGAAGCGCACGATGCTGATCGGTGCGGGCAGCGCCGGTATGTTTGTGCTGCGCGAGTTTCAAACAAGTGAGAATTCCAAAAACTGCGTTGTTTGCATCGTTGACGACGACGCGGACAAGCAGGGGAAATATCTGCGCAATGTGAAGATCTGCGGCACGCGGCGGGATATTGTCGAGCTGGCGAAGAAATACCGCGTGGAGGAGATCGTATTTGCCATTCCGACTGCGCAGACAAAGGATCGCAAGGAGATCCTTACCATTTGTCAGGCGACGGGCTGTGATCTGAAAATGCTCCCGGGCATCGCCCAGCTTGCAAACGGCGAGGTCAGCATTCAGAAGATCCGCGAGGTGGATATCCTTGACCTGCTCGGCAGAGACAGTGTGAAGGTCGATCTGAGCGAGATCGCGAATTATTTGCAGGATAAGACTGTTTTGGTCACGGGCGGCGGCGGCTCCATCGGCAGTGAGCTTTGCCGTCAGATTGCGCAGCACGCGCCGAAAACGCTGATCATTTTCGATATCTATGAGAATAACGCCTATGATATCCAGCAGGAGCTGCGCCGTGAATATCCGCAGCTTGACCTCGTGACGTTGATCGGCTCCGTCAGAGATACCGAGCGGGTGCGCATGGTCTTTGAGGACTATCATCCGCAGATTATTTTCCATGCGGCGGCGCATAAGCATGTTCCCTTGATGGAGGACAGTCCCAACGAGGCGATTAAAAATAATGTTTTCGGTACTTACCATGTAGCAAAGGCTGCGGCGCTGTACAACGCCGAAACCTTTGTCCTTATCTCTACGGACAAGGCAGTCAACCCGACGAATATCATGGGTGCCTCCAAGCGCATCTGCGAAATGATCGTGCAAATGATGGCGAACAACTCGGAAACGAAATTCGTCGCCGTCCGCTTCGGCAATGTTCTCGGCAGCAACGGCAGTGTGATCCCGCTGTTTAAGAAGCAGATCGCGGAGGGAGGTCCTGTTACGGTCACACATCCAGATATCATTCGCTACTTTATGACGATCCCGGAGGCGGTGTCGCTGGTGCTGCAAGCCGGCGCATACGCCAACCGCGGCGAGATCTTCGTCCTTGATATGGGCGAACCGGTGCGGATTGACGATTTGGCACGCAACCTCATCCGCCTCTCCGGCTTCGAGCCGGATGTTGATATCGAAGTGCAGTACACGGGACTGCGTCCGGGCGAAAAGCTCTATGAGGAGATGCTGATGAATGAGGAGGGACTTCAGGCCACCGCAAATAACCTCATTCATATCGGGCAGCCGATCACAATTGATGAGACGAAATTTGCAAAGCAGCTTACCGATTTGGAAGCTGCCTGCGAAGCAAACGCCGAAAACATCTGCGATATGGTCGCCCAAATCGTTCCAACCTATCACAGAAGCCCTGCTGCCGCTCGGTAGATCGGCTTATCATCCGTGAAAAATAAAGGGAAGTGTAAATTTTGAAGCTGAAACCTTTTGAAAAGAAAGTTTGGCTGTCCTCTCCGACCATGCATGGCGAGGAATTGCGGTATATAACCGAGGCGTTTGAAACCAACTGGATATCCACCGTCGGGGCGAACGTGGATGAAACCGAGCGCCTTGCTTGCGCCAAGATCGGCTGCGAGTATGCCGTTGCGCTTTCGGCGGGGACCGCCGCGCTGCATTTGGCAATGAAGCTGGCGCAGATTAAGCCGGGCGAGCGCGTCTTTTGCTCTGACATGACCTTCGACGCAACGGTAAATCCGGTTGTCTATGAGGGCGGCGTTCCGGTTTTCATTGATACGGAACGCGATACATGGAACATGGATCCCGTTGCGTTGGAAAAAGCCTTTGACCTCTACCCGGAGGTCAGGGTTGTTGTGGTTGCGCACCTGTACGGCACACCGGGCAAGGTGGATGAACTGCAGGCTGTCTGTGAGCGCCATGGGGCGATCCTGATCGAGGACGCCGCAGAATCCCTCGGCGCGACCTATAAAGGAAAGCAGACGGGTGCATTCGGCAAGTTCAGCGCGATTAGCTTTAACGGCAATAAGATCATTACCGGATCCTCCGGCGGCATGCTGCTGACCGACGATTTGGAGGCTGCCAATAAAGTGCGCAAATGGTCAACACAGTCGCGTGAAAATGCGCCGTGGTATCAGCATGAGGAGCTGGGCTATAACTATCGAATGAGCAATGTGATCGCAGGTGTGGTACGCGGTCAGTTTCCTTATTTGGAAGAGCATATTGCGCAGAAAAAGGCAATCTATGGGAGATACAAAGAAGGTCTCAAGGATCTGCCGGTATCCATGAATCCCTATGACGCGGTGAATTCCGAGCCGAACTTCTGGCTGTCGTGCCTGCTGATCGAGAAAGACGCCATGTGCAGACAGGTAAGATCGGAGAGGGAAGCCCTTTATCTCCATGAGGACGGGAAGTCCTGCCCGACGGAGATTTTGGAAACGCTGGCAGCTTACAACGCAGAGGGAAGACCAATCTGGAAGCCGATGCATATGCAGCCGCTGTACCGAATGAACGGCTTTGTCACACGAGAGGGAAACGGCAGGGCGAGAACAAATGCCTATATTGCGGGAGAGAGTGCCGATGTCGGAATGGATATTTTCGAACGCGGACTGTGCCTGCCGAGTGATAATAAGATGACAAAGGAACAGCAAGATCAGATTATTGAAGTGATTCGGGCTTGTTTTGAATAAATGAGGAAAAGAGAGATGGTAACAAAACATAAACCTTACGGACCGTATGAAAAATATTTCAAACGTCCACTTGATTTTTGCTGCGCCCTCGCAGCGATCCTTGTGTTTTCGTGGCTGTATCTGATCCTGATCATTCTGGGAGCGATTTTTATGCGGGGAAATCCGTTCTTCACGCAGGAGCGCCCGGGGAAGAATGAGAAGATTTTTAAGCTGATCAAGTTCCGCTCCATGGATAATCGAAGAGATAAGGACGGCAATCTCCTGCCGGACGATGTTCGGCTGAATAAATACGGACGTTTGCTGCGGAAAACCTCTCTGGACGAGTTGCCCGAGGCGTTCAATATTCTGAAAGGAGATATGTCCGTTGTCGGCCCGCGTCCATTAATGGCAAGATACCTCAAATACTATAGCGATGAAGAAAAAAGACGGCATGACGTTAGGCCTGGGTTATCCGGCTATGCGCAAATACACGGAAGAAACAATGTTAATTGGGACGAAAGAATAAAACTGGATCTACACTATGTTGACCACGTGTCCTTTGCTATAGACATAAGAATACTGTGGGATACGGTACTTTTGGTTTTGAAAAGAGAAGGAATCTCTGGTGATGACATGGTGAACTTTGATGAGTTTAGAAAAAAGCAATGGGAATTGAATGCCGAAAAGGACGTGAAGGTTTAATATGGAACTGAAAACGCCGTATTATGTCATACACAAGGAAGAATTGGACGAGAGTCTTGAAAGACTAACAGAAGCATTAAGAACTCATTGGAGCAACTATATTATCGGCTACTCTTATAAGACTAACGCATTGCCGTGGATTATTTCTTATTTCAATCAGAAGGGATGCTTTGCCGAGGTTGTTTCTGATGATGAAAGAAGACTGTCAGAACGAATTCAAGTTCCCAAAGGACGAGTAATTTATAATGGGCCGATTAAAACAAAGGACTCCTTTATTGATGCTCTTATAAATGGCGCATATGTGAATATTGACTCGCAAAGAGAAATCGAGTGGTTAGAGGAAATCGCTGCAGGGGATTATAACTTAGGAATTCGAGTGAATTTCGACATTGAAAAGATGTGCCCGCAACAGTCACAGTGCGGTGACGAAGGCGGAAGATTTGGATTCTGCTATGAAAACGGCGAGCTCAGTAATGCGGTCAAAAGAATTGAACAAAAAGGGAAAAAGCTGAATGGACTTCATTTGCATGTGAGTTCTAAGACACGAAGTCTGGACATTTATAAAGCAATAGCTCAAATGGCATGCGAGATTGCTGACAAGTATGAAATTGAGCTTGATTTTATTGATGTCGGAGGTGGCTTCTTTGGCGGACTGCCAACGAAGCCATCATTTGATGAATATATCAAAACAATAGCAAGTATTCTGAAAGAAAAGTTTGATCCACATAAAACAAAACTAATTGTCGAGCCGGGAATGGCGCTTATTGGCGCACCAGTGAGCTATGTGACATCAGTAATTGATGTAAAAGATACATCCTACGGCAGATTTGTCATAACCGATGGCTCACGAACCAGCATCGATCCGCTAATGACCAAAAGAGCTTATTTTCATCGGTATGAACGTAGTCGCGATACAGAACTTATGAAAAAGCAAGTCGTTTGCGGATATACGTGTATGGAGCATGACAGACTGTTTGAAGCAAATGATGAGCCGGAATTAATCAATGGCGATAGAATAATCTACAATAAGGTAGGTGCCTATACCATGTGCTTAACACCGTTATTTATTAAATATTTTCCGGATGTATATGTTGAGGAAAACGGAAAAATGAAAAAAGTACGTAGTACATGGACGCCGGAAGAGTATATGCAGAACTCGGAACTTTACTGACGCAAATGGAGAATACATAGTAATGAAAAATGCAATTGTATTTGGAGCAACAGGCCAGTTGGGCTGTTATAGTGCGCTTGCGCTTAAGGAGAATGGCTATAATGTGTATGCGATTGGAAGACGGTTATCTGATGGCGGTTTTTTTGAAACAAAAGGTATAAATTTTATTGGTGGGATAACCGTAGAAAGCAAAGAGTCATTTTGTAGACTTCCCGACAAAAAATTTGATGTCGTAGTCAACATGGCAGGCACTATGCCTGCACATGCCAACAGAGATATGATGCCGTATGTCCAGAGCATTATTGTGGGAACAGTCAATATTTGCGAATGGATGAAGAAAGTTGGCTGCAAAAGGATTATATTCAACACTACCCCCAGTGATACTGCGGAGTACTGGGGAACAACTACTCCAATAGATGATGACGCAGTCAGATCTTTCCCCAAGAATGGCAACGATCATGCGGTATATGCTATTTGCAAAAGAGCTGCTACAGATATTTTAGAGCATTTGCAAATTTGCGGTGAAATTCAGCCCTGTGTGTTTAGACATTTTATGGTATATGGATGGCATCCGGAAGCAACATATTTCCTTGAAGGACAAGAACGTATACTACCTTGGCGCTCAATGATTAGGAAATGCATTCAAGGCGAGAAACTGGAAGTATACGGCGATGTCACAAGGAAAAAAGAGCTTCTGTACATCAAGGATTTTGCGAGAGCGGTTGTAATTGCCGCAAGCAACAATGCCTGCGGAATTTTTAATTTGCCCGGTTATAAGCCATATTCACTTGATGAAATGGTTGATGGAATAATGAATGCCTTCGCGGATGGAAGAACTCAAAAATATTATAGACCTGATATGCCGGATACTCCACAAATCCTGCTCTCTCATGAGAAAAGCAAGAATGTTTTGGGATGGGAACCTGTTTGGACATGGGAGGAGGCTTGTTTGGACATGAAAAAAGAATGCATTGAAAACCCAATTGAGCTTATGTGGGGAAAGAATGACCTGCAGGATACGATTCACTAAGGGGTAAAGATATGAACATTTTGATACTCAGTGCGGGAACTCGGAACAAGGTAGTTCAGTATTTCAGAAAGACATTGGCAGGCAGGGGCGTTGTGATTGCCACAGACTGCAGCGATATTGCCCCTGCGATTTATGATGCGGATAAATACTATATCGTCCCCAGAATGTCTGCGCCCGGGTATTTGGATGTGGTTTTGGACATTTGCAAAAATGAGAAAGTGGATGGCGTGCTGTCATTGATCGATCCGGAGCTGTCCTTTCTGGCAGAACACAAGAAGGAGTTTGAAGCGCTGGGCACGACAGTGATTGGTTCCTCCTATGACCTTTGTGAGATGTCTCTGGATAAATTCCGAATGTATAGCTGGCTGACGGAACATGGCTACCGGTGCGCCAAATCCTACACGGACAAGGATACTTTCTTTGCGGATGTTGACGCCGGGCTGATTACCTATCCTGTATTTGTAAAGCCTGTCAGGGGAAGCGCCAGCATCTCTATTTCCAAAGTGTATGACCGGGAAACGGTGGAGCTGCTGTTTGTCCACGAGGATGGTCTGATGATTCAGGAATTTCTGGATGGTCAGGAGATCGGTGCTGACGTATACATCGACATGATTTCCCATGAGGTCGTTTCTATTTTCACCAAGAAGAAGCTGAAAATGCGTGCCGGTGAGACGGATAAGGCGGTATCCTTCAAGGATGAGAAGCTGTTTGCTTTGATTGAACGGTTTGTCGGAGAGGCCGGTTATTGCGGCCAAATTGATATTGATATTTTTGAAGTGGACGGAGAGTACTACATTTCCGAGGTGAATCCGCGCTTTGGCGGCGGGTACCCCCATGCCTACGAGAGCGGCGCGGATCACATGAAGCTGATCGTGAATAATTTGAACGGCATTCCCAATCCGAAGCGGATCGGGGAATATCGCGAAGGTACCTATATGATGAAGTACAACGAAATAATGATTCGGTAAAGGATAGATTCAATGAACATTCTGATTATCTGCAACTGTGCATCCGGGCTGGAAGTATTTCGGGGGATGCTGATTCGAGAATTGGCAAAAGAGGGCAATGCGGTCTCCGCTATTGTTCCCCTGGTTGATAATGAGGCGGAACAGTTCTCTGAAAAGCAGATAGAAGAAATGGGCTGTCGTCTGATCCGCATTCCCATGGAGCGCCGCGGGATGAATCCGCTCCATGACTTGAGGCTGCTGCGCGCATACATACGTGTCATCAAACAAGAGCGGCCGGATCTGGTCATTACCTACACCATCAAGCCGAACGCCTATGGGGGCATTGCCTGTCGGATGCTTAGAGTGCCTTACGCAGCGAACATTACCGGACTTGGTACGGCATTTCAGAACAATGGATTTCTGCGAAAATTTGTGACCATTCTCTATAAGATTGCCTTGCGGAAGGCAAAGGTTGTTTTCTTTGAGAATGCCGAAAATCGGCAGACAATTCTGGATGCCGGAATCATTTGCCCGGAACAGGCGTACTTGCTGAATGGTGCAGGTGTAGAATTGGAAAAGTTCTCTGAACGCCCTTACCCGAACAATACCGAGGAAACCCGTTTCCTGTTCATCGGGCGTGTTATGAAGGAAAAGGGCGTGGATGAGCTGTTCGCAGCGATGCGGATGCTGCGGAAAGAAGGCATCTGCTGCACCCTGGATGTCCTGGGTAACTTTGATGAGAACTATAGCGAGGCCATTCGGGAGTGCGAAGCCGAAGGCTGGCTGCACTACCACGGCTATCAGTACGATGTTCGCCCCTTTATCGAAAACTGTCATTGCTTTGTGCTCCCCTCATGGCATGAGGGTATGGCCAATACCAATTTGGAATGTGCCGCTTCCAGCCGCCCAGTGATTACCAGCAATATCCACGGATGTATGGAGGCAGTGGAGGATGGCGTGACGGGTTTTTTGGCGGAAAGCAAAAACACGGAAGATCTTTTCCTTACAATGAAACGGTTCTGCCAGTTGGGATATGAAGAAAGAAAAGCAATGGGCGTAGCCGGTAGGAAGAGAATGGAAGAATTGTTTGACAAGGAGAAAGTTGTCAGGGAAACAATACAAAGGCTGAAAAGAGAGGTGCCGGAAGTTGAACGAAAGCCTGATCAGCATCATTGTGCCGGTATATAATGCGGAGCAATTTTTGGCACGCTGTTTGGAGAGTCTGATAAACCAAACATACCAAAACTTGGAGATCATATGTGTCAATGACGGATCAAAAGATAACAGCCTAAGGGTTCTGCGAGAGTACGCGTGCAAAGATCCCAGAGTACGAGTTCTTGACAAAGAGAATGCTGGGGTTTCTCGTGCGCGGAATGCTGCGATGCAACGTGCGTCGGGTAGCTTTATCATGTTTGTTGATGCGGACGACTGGATCGAGTTAAACACCTGCGAAGCGGCACTCAATGCGATGCGTACACATGGTTCGGACATCGTTATGTGGTCCTATGTGAGTGAAACTGATAATCGTTCCAGTAAAAAAGAAATCTTTGAAGGGCTCCGGGTTTTTGATGGAAGCGAGGTCAAAAACCTGCATCGCCGATTTATTGGAGTGATTGGCGGTGAATTGGCGCACCCGGAGTTGGCGGATTCTCTCTGCCCTGTTTGGGGGAAACTCTACAGGAGAGAAATGGTGGAGAATATTCAATTCGTAGATCTGAACGAGATTGGAACATATGAAGATGGATTATTCAATATAAAGGCTTTTGAGAAAGCAAAAAAGGCAATATATCTTCCGGATTATTACTATCATTATCGAAAAACGAACACGGAATCTGTTACATCCGGATATCGTGAGCGACTATATGAACAATGGCAGAATTTATTTGGGATAATGCGGGAATATATTGATCGGTCTCGGCTGCCTGACGAGTACATTGAAGCATTGAATAATCGCATTGCATTAAGTATCCTGGGGTTGGGGCTGAATATTGTTTCTGCTGACCGACCTTTGAGATGGAAACGGAAGGAGATCGCTGGCATTCTTGGGCAGGCGCAGTACCGAGAGGCATATCAGAAGCTCGATCTTCAATACTTCCCCCTCCACTGGAAACTGTTCTATTGGTGCGCGCGGGTGCGATTTTCTGCAGGAGTGTTGGTGCTTTTGAAAGTGATCCAGGCGATCATTTCAAGATAAAGGGAAATGGATCATGATAATTCACTTTTCTATCCTGGCGGTAATGCTGACAGCGTCGCTGTTTTGGGAACGATATATCAGAAGCGGCAAGCTATCCCGCATTAAGAATGATGAGCCTTATGATTATAAGACGAGCATTATGCCATGGCTGATTGTATTTGGATATATTGCCTTTCTTGCGGCAATGAGATCCGGCATGAATGACACGGGTGCGTATATCCGATCATTTAATAATATTCCGGGCACATGGGAGGCGTTTACCGAAACAATAACAGGCGACGGCAAAGACAAGGCGTTTGATGCTACGGCTAATTTGTTTAAGAGGTTCATCAGCAGAGATTACCATATGTGGCTTGCCTTCTTTGCAGTAATTGAATCAGGCATCTTTATTCATGTGCTGCGCCGAGAATCCGTCAGCTTTTTTGATACATGCTTTGTGCTTTTTGCTACGACCTTATACTATAACTATTTCTCTATGATCCGGCAGTGGTTTGCGGTATTGCTTGTGTTTTCAGGAGCGCGGCTGCTTAAGGAGAGAAGAACGATTCCCTATATTATTCTGTGTCTCATTGCGGCACAGTTCCATGCCAGCGCGTATTTGTCAATTCCGATCTATTTCATTGTACAGGGAGAAGCTTGGAGCAAGAAGCAGAACATTATTCTGGTAGCGTCCGTCTTGCTTGTGGGCTTTATCAGTCCGATTCTGTCTTCGCTGCAAACGGCATTGGAGGGCACAACGTATGACTATGCTCTTGATGCAATGGCAAGCGGCTCTGGGTCGTCCATTATTCGGCCTGCCATCGCGGCGGTTCCGGTGGTCATTGCTTTTGTGTGCAGGAGAAAAATTCATAAGAGCAACAAAATGATCAACATCTGCGTCAATATGGCCCTGCTGAATTTCCTTCTAAACCTGGTAGCAACCTTTACAAGCGGATTGTATGTGATTCGACTGGCTACCTATACGGCGGTATATAATTTAATCCTATATCCCTATTTGCTGAATGTGACGGTGAGCGCCCGGAACAGAACCACTCTAAAGGTGTGCTTTTATATATTGTTCTTCCTGTTCTATTGCTACCAGATGTCTCATCAGAGCGCGTGGGGATATAAAAGCGATATATTGGGTACTTTCTCATAATTAGATGTGAGGTAATGATTTATGGCAGCAGAACCAACAAGAGTATTGAACTTGTTTACAATCATGAATCGCGGTGGCGCGGAGACGATGGTAATGAATTACTATCGCAGCATGGATCGAAGCAAGGTGCAATTTGATTTTATGGTACACCGGCAGGAGCGGGGAGCCTATGAAGATGAAATTGAGGCGTTGGGAGGAAGGATCTTCCGTATGCCTCCGGTTCGCCCTTGGACTGCCCACGAATATAAAAAAACAGTACGCGCTTTCTATCTGGAACACCCGGAATATAAGGTGATCCATTCTCATATGTCGGAGCTTGGCTATTATGATTTCATCGAGGCCGAGAAGGCAGGCATCCCGGTTCGTATCTGTCATGCCCACAACCGCCCTTATGGATTGGATCTGAAATCGCCTGTTCGCTGGTATTATAAAACCATGATGCGGACGCATATTACGGATTTGTTTACATGTGGGGCGGAGTCTGCCGAATGGCTGTTTGGGTCGAAGAACAGAGGCCGCTTTGTGCAACTGAACAATGCCATTGATGCGAAGCAATACGCTTATCGTCCACAGCTTCGGCAGAGCATGAGGAGGACACTTGGAATTTCAGAAGATCAGTTGGTGATCGGCCATGTGGGGCGCTTTGACCCACAGAAGAACCATGGCTTTCTTATTGATGTTTTTGCCAATGTGCACAAACAGAACGAGAAGGCTTTGCTGGTGCTGGTCGGTGATGACTCTCATAGCGGCGGTACGGAAATTCACGAAAAGGTTGCCCGGTTGGGTCTGACCGAATGCGTAAAGTTTTTGGGCATTCGAAGCGATGTTGCGGATGTGATGCAGGCAATGGATGTGTTCCTGTTTCCCTCGCTGTTTGAGGGGCTTTCGGTTGCAAGCGTTGAAGCGCAGGCGTCCGGTCTGCCTGTCTTGATTTCTGATGGAGTACCTATCGAGTGCAAAAAGACAGATTTGGTTCATGTGCTGCCACTAAAGGCTTCCGCTGAGGAATGGGCTAAAACGGTTTTGGAATTGGCCCAAATACCACGACGCAATACCTATGAAGAAATCCAGGTCGCTGGCTTTGATATTGTTGAAAATGCAAAATGGCTGCAGGAGTTTTACCTGCAGGCAGCACAGAGATAAGAGGGACACTATGCCGACATTAACTGTATTTACCCCCGCCTACAATCGGGCGCACACGCTGCCGCGCACCTATGAATCTCTGCTGCGGCAGGACTGCAAGGACTTTCTGTGGCTGGTAGTTGATGATGGCAGCGTTGACGATACGGCTGCGCTGGTCAGGAGCTGGCAGCGGGCTGACAACGGATTTGAAATTCGCTATATTTACAAAGAAAACGGCGGAATGCACACCGCGCACAATGTCGCCTACGAAAACATCGATACCGAGCTGAATGTTTGTATTGATTCGGACGACGCCTTGGCTGACGGCGCGGTAGGCTGCATTCTGGAGCTGTGGAAAAAAATTGATCACAAGGAATATGCGGGGATCGTTGGCCTGGATGCGGATCTTGCTACCGGAAAGGTAATTGGGACGACTTTTCCCCCTGACATGAAAGAAACCACTTTGTCGGGATTTTATGGTTCGGGAGGCAGCGGGGACAAAAAGCTGGTATACCGTACGGATATCATGAAGGAAATGCCTCCTTATCCGGTATTTGAAGGAGAGAAATATGTTTCACTGGGGTGGAAGTATCTGCTCTGCGATCAACGGTATAAGCTTGTGACCACGAACACTGTGCTGTGTAATGTGGAGTATCAGACAGATGGCTCGTCCATGAATATGCTGCGGCAGTATTTGCGAAATCCCAAGGGCTTTGCCTTCATCCGCAAGGAGAACATGAAGTATAATACCAGCTTAAAGAGGAATGTTATGGACGCCATCCATTACTGCTCCAGCAGCCAGATCAGCCACAACAGAAGCTATATCAGGGAATCGCCCAAGCCGCTGCTGACGCTATTATGCACCCCGGCGGGATGGCTGCTGACGTGGTATATCAAGAGGAAAACAAGAAGATGATAGAAATTACAGTGACTATTATAGCAATGCGAATTTAACGGTGCTTGCTGGCCTTGAATTTCGAAACCATTTTTGCGACATATAACAATTCGCCGGATTGGAGCGTTAGCCGTGTAAGGACACCAGCCCGGGGGTAAAAAAGGGAAGAAATTCTAAAAAATACAGGTAAATTGAACTTGGAAAGTGGGCAGCACAAATGAAAAAAGCAATTGCGGTTGTAGTTCCTGCGTACAATGCAAAGAAATATTTGCGGCAGTGTATCGAAAGTGTGCAGAACCAAACCTTTCAGGACTTCTGTTTGGTGCTTGTGGATGACGGGTCTACCGACGGAAGTGGGCAGATATGCGACACTTATGCGGCGAAGGATCGACGTATTCAGGTTATTCATCAGCCCAACAAGGGCGCTGTTGAGGCGAGAAAAAGGGGTGTACTTTCGGAATGTGCACAATCTGCAAAATATCTCTTTTTAGCGGATGCCGATGATACCCTTGAACCAAACGCTTTACAGCTGCTTTATAATGAGGCAGAGAAAAATGACTTGGACTGCGTATGTGCTTCTACGAAAAAGATGTGGAAGAGAATGCGGTTTCATAATAAACACCATCCTCCTTGCTTTGATAGTGCCAAGATATACACGGCAGAACGCATCATTGATGAATTATATATCAGCTGCTTCGGCATCAGCAATTACCCGGTAAACCTTTTTAGCAAGCTGTACCGAACGGACTTGATTACAAAAGCGATTGATTTTCCCTCTGTTGTGAGGTTCATGGGAGAGGATTTGAGCGTTACCCTCCGCTTGATGCCGGAAACGAAACGCCTGGGCATTCTGCCGGATACCATATATAATTATCGTATCGGCGGCATTACCTCTCGCTATATGCCATATATGTTGGAGGATTTTCTTGCACTGTATCGTTTTAAAACAGAGATGCAAAAAAAACACCCCATGCCACAGGATGCGGAGTACTATATGGCCATTGAGATGTTAAACGTGCTCATGTCTTGGTACGAAATGTTTAAACAGCAGGGAAAACATACGGAGAGTGAACTGGTCGAAGAGATTAAGCGCACGTCCGGCTTGCCGGAAGCGCTTGACGCCCTGCGTGTCTTGAAGGACAGGAAGAAAACACATCGGCTCTCGGGACATCTTGAGAACAGAGCATATGAGAAAATTGCCGAAATGGTCAGGATGAAATTGAGGAAAGATATGCACAAACAGTTGATAAAACGAATTTTATATTCTTTGTAAATAAGGAGAACACCATGATCCCCAAGAAAATCCACTACTGCTGGTTTGGCAGAGGCGAGAAGCCGAAGCTGGCGCAAAAGTGCATCGCCAGTTGGAAAAAGTATATGCCGGACTACGAAATTATCGAATGGAATGAGGATAATTTCGATGTCAACTATAATGCGTATACAAAGATGTGCTATGAGCAGAAAAAATTCGCGTTTTTGACGGACTACCTCCGTTTGCTTATTATAGAGGAACATGGTGGAATCTATTTTGATACGGATGTGGAGGCACTACGCAGCTTTGATATGCTGCTGAATGCTCCTGCTTTTGCCGGATTTGAGGACAACAACCATATTGCGACAGGGCTGGGCTTTGGCGCAGAGCCGCATAATTCAGTAATCCGGCAAATGCTAAAAGAATACGAGCCGTTGCTGGATGGTCAGCATGGGGTGATCGGGTGCCCGATTCTGAATACCGACGCGCTGCTGAAGCTTGGGCTGAAATTAAATGGCGAGCAGCAAAAGCTGGAAAAAATCGTTGTTTACCCTGCGGAATATTTTAATCCGATGAGCAGTACAACAGGGATTATCACGATCACAAATCAAACATTTTCGATACATCGGTACGCTATGTCATGGCTGCCAAAGCATAGACAAATTAGAAGTAAGATTACGAAAAAGCTTCACCGCTTTTTTGGCGTAGATTGCTTCCGGTTTATAAAGAAACAATAGAGGCGCTCCTATGGAACTTACCAAAAACGATTCCAAAATGCTGCAGGGGCTATCCGTTCTGGCGATGGTTTGGCTCCATCTTTTTGATAGGGGTCACACCGGGCTTTTTACCCCGTTCATATTCGCGGGCGGAGTACCACTGAGCTTCTATATTGCACAGCTTTCTGACTTTTGCGTATTTGGCTTTGCGTTCCTAAGCGGCTATGCCCACATGACGCAGTATGGTCAAGCAGGGTACTACAAAAGGCGTCTTAAAGGATTGCTGTCGGTATTCTGCTCCTATTGGCTGATATTGGTCGTATTTTCTGTAGTGGGGATGCTGACCGGACAGGCTGACTTTATTCCGGGCAGTATCGGAAAGTTTGTCTGGAATGCGCTCGCGCTGGAAAACTCTTACAACGGTGCGTGGTGGTACATGTTTACCTATTCGGTTCTTGTGATTCTCTCGCCGGTGCTGCTGAAATGGACAAAACGGAGTCATCCTCTGATTGTACTCAGTCTGGGCTTTGCAATCTATTGCGTAGCATACTATGTTCGCTTCCGACTGGATGGCAGCAACTGGCTTCTGGGCAAAATCGGGCCATTTGGTATGACCTTGTTTGAGTATCTCCTTGGCGCGCTGGCGTGGAAGTATAAGGTATTCACGAAGCTCCATCATATCTGGCGAAGGATTCCAAAGGCGGCGCGTTGGCTTCTTGCGGCAGCGTTGCTGCTGGGGATGCTCTATGGACGCACGAAAATAGTACCCAGCCTTTTCGTGGCGCCGATTACCGGCTTTGTGGTAATGCTGCTGTTCCATTTTTGGCAAAAGCCCAATGCGGTGCAAAAATTTTTCTTATGGACGGGTAGGCACTCTACCAACATTTGGCTGACACATATGTTTTTCTATGCTGTTTTATTTGAAAAACTGGTGTACATCGCAGAATATCCACTGTTGATTTTCGCCTTTATATTGGCAATCACCGTACTGCTATCCATGCTGTTGCAACTGGTGGAAAGACCCATTCAAAAGCGCATAGCGAAGATTTGAAAGCAAGGAGGCTCTGCTGTGAAAAGAATACTGATCGTCTCCCACGCCATGGAGCTTGGCGGAGCGGAGCGGGCGCTGCTGGGTATTTTTGAAAATATAAATACGGAAGAATTTCATGTGGATCTTTTTTTGCTTCGACATCAAGGGGAATTGCTGAGATTTATCCCACATAATATACATCTCCTTCCGGAAAACAAGAGCTATTCATCACTTGGCGTACCGCTGAAAGAAGTTTTGAAAAAGAAGAAATTTGGAATAGCTGTTGCTAGGTATATTGGGAAAAAGAAGGCATTTTGCAGAATACGACAGTTAAGAATTGCTGGAGATAACAATGTTGTAAATGAATACAGCCACAAATACACAGTTAGAATTCTACCTCGGATAAGTGAAATAGAATATGATCTCGCTATTAGCTATATGTCGCCGCATTATTTTGTTGCCCAAAAGGTTAATGCGAGGAAAAAGGTCGCATGGATACACACAGACTATGCGACCTTCAAGGTAGATGTAAAATCTGAAGTAAAAATGTGGGAAAAATATGATAACATTATATCAATCTCCGATGATGTTACCAAAAGCTTTGTGCAGACCTTTCCAACATTGTCATCCAAAATTGTATTGATTGAAAATATTATTCCTATGCGTTACATGGAGTATCAAGCAAATGAGTTTTCGGTCGAGACCGAAATGCCAAAAAACAATCCAGTAAAGCTCTTAACAATAGGCAGGTTTGTTACCGCTAAAAGAATGGATGAGATTCCAGAAATCTGTAGAAGAATCCGGGCCTATGGTCTGGATGTAAAATGGTATCTGATTGGCTTTGGAGGAAATGAAGAGTTGATAAGGAAAAGAATTGAAGAAGCCGGGATGCAAGACCATGTGATTATTCTTGGAAAAAAAGAGAACCCATACCCCTATATTAAGGCTTGTGATATATATATACAACCAAGCCGCTATGAGGGGAAGTCCATCGCAGTCCGAGAGGCTCAGCTTTTTTCAAAGCCTGTTGTAATTACGAATTATAGCACAGCACATAGTCAGTTGACGGATGGTTTTGATGGCGTGATTGTTCCAATGGACATTCCTGGAGCAGCAAAAGGAATTGCTGATCTGATTCGGGATGAGAAAAAACAAGCGCAGCTCAGTAAGAATACAAAGCAAAAGGACTATGTAAACAGAAGTGAAATTGCCAAAATCTACTCGCTGATGGAGAATTAGAATAATGATAAAATCGATAGTTCGTGCTCTTGTCTACCGATTTCGCGGTGAGTATACAACAGAAAAATTGGTTAAGATGGGGCTGAAAGTTGGACAGCGTTTTTCCCGCCTTAACGGTGTTATTCTTGACCCGGCACATTGCTGGTTGATAGACATTGGTGATGATGTCACTCTGGCACCCAGGGTTCATATTCTTGCTCACGATGCAAGTACGGTTCATTATCTTGGCTATGCCAAGATAGGCAGAGTAATAATTGGAAACAATGTCTTTATTGGCGCTGATACCGTTGTGCTTCCCAACGTTCGAATTGGCAGCAATGTGATAGTTGGAGCTAATTCAACAGTATCGAGGAATCTTGAATCTGGTTATGTTTATGCCGGAACCCCAGCGAAAGTTATTTGTACGATTGAGGAGTATATAGAAAAGAATCGAAAGCTATTGGAAACAAATCCGTGCTATGGTGAGGAATATACACTGCGTAAAAAAGTAAATGCAGAGAAAAAGAAACAAATGAATCAAGAACTGACGGGAAAATGCGGATTTGTGATATAAAGCAAAGTTGGTATAGTATATATAATACAGCGCAAAGATATGCAGCTTGAATTACGAGAATGATTTACCGACGAAGAGTTTTAGGAGAAATATAATGAATGATATCCAAAAGAAATGCTTTGGAATATTAGAAGAAATTGATAGAGTTTGTAAGGCAGCAGGATTGAAGTATTTTATCTATGCAGGCACACTTCTGGGTGCTGTTCGGCATAAGGGCTTTATTCCGTGGGATGATGATATTGATATCGTCATGTTGCGAGAGGATTATGAGCGGTTCCCTGCAGCCTGTGAGCAGTATATGGATCACGAAAGGTTTGAATTGCAGACGATTTTCACAGATCCGGTTGCAAATAATCCCTGGATGAAACTACATGATAAAAACACAGCCTTTATTTCTGGTATCAGAAGAGAAGGTGCAATGGAGGGGCTTAACATTGATATATTCCCGGTGGATAATGTACCGGATGACGAGAGAGAATTGAAAAAACGCGCAAAGTTATTTGATATAATGAATTTAATTTATCAATGGAGATTTTCGTATCACAGTCCAAGAGCATCCTGGAAGATGCGTGTATTTCAAGCTATGATTTCTCTAATTCCGCCTCTCAACGAACAAGCCTTTAAGGAAAAGTATGACAGGAGAATAAGAGAATACAATGATCGTGCAACAAAGCGTGTTGTGTACTTTTCCAATCGGAAGTATGTGAGAAAAGTCATTGATAGAAGTGTGTTTGATGAAATAGTATTGATCCCATTTGAAGACGGGCTGTTCCCTGCACCAGCCGCTTGGGAAACAGTCCTTGAGGGGCTATACGGAAAAAACTATATGGACTTACCGCCAGAGGATCAGCGGGTAACAGTTCATGATACAGCGGTCATCGATTTGGAGCATTCCTGGAAAGAATACCGGAGAGGAAAGAATGGCTATGAAAAAATATAAGGTTGGATACACAACCGGAGTGTTTGACTTGTTTCATATCGGACACCTAAACCTACTGCGCAATGCAAAAGCATTGTGTGAACATCTAATCGTAGGCGTCAGTACAGATGAGGTTGTCATGTCCTACAAGCATAAAATGCCTGTCATTCCCTATGAGGAGAGGGCAGCCATCGTGGAAGCGATAAAATATGTGGATCAGGTTGTTCCTCAAACCAGCATGGATAAACGGGAAGCTTGGAAAGTGCTGCATTATGACGCACTGTTTCACGGGGATGATTGGAAGGGCTCACCTATGTACGATAAGTACATAAAGGAGTTTGAGGGTACTGGAGTTGATATGGTGTTTCTCCCCCATACTGATGGAACATCTTCGACAATGTTGGCTTCTGCCATAAATGAAGCATTGAAAAATGATTAGTTATTTGGATACAGGTAATAAAAGGGAATGCTCCGGTTGCGGTGCCTGCGAGGCTGCTTGCGGAAAGAGAGCAATCACAATGCTCGTCGATGCAGAGGGCTTTCGCTATCCACTCATTGAGAAGCAAAAATGTGTCGCTTGCGGTAGGTGTAGAACGGTTTGCTTGGCCGGAAAGGAAATGACGCTGCACAAACCCATTGCAGCCTACGCAGCGGTATGCAGGGAAGAAGATAAACTGCTGCTAAGTGCTTCCGGTGGAGCCTTTTATGCAATTACCAGGGCGTGCGCTGACAGCACAAGAATTTATGGTGCAGCATGGACGGATCGAAGTCATGTGGCCCATTTAGGTGCAGATGCACGGGACGCTTATGAGAGATTTCGGAAATCCAAATATGTCCAAAGTGATGTAACGGGTATTCTCAGCAGGATTCGTTCCGACTTAAGAGAAGGACGCGAGGTCGTTTTTACAGGTACACCCTGCCAAGTGGCGGGACTAAAGGCTTACTTGAATAGGGATGATGAGAAGCTCCTGACTGTCGATTTGGTTTGCCACGGCGTGTCAAACAGTGAATTGTTAGAGAAATGCTTAACGTGCTTTGACCGTAAAGATGACAAAGTATCCCGAGCTTCATTTAGACATAAGATGGTCGTTGGCGACAAGTGGAATTCAAAGTTGTTAAAGCTTGTGTATCAATCCGGAAAAGAAGTCATATTGGATTACAACACCTGTGGATTTCTCCGGGGATATGACAACGGTTTGTTTTTCCGTCCTTCATGTAGTGTGTGCCCGTATGCGCAGGTATTGAGGACTTCCGATATCACGATTGGTGACTTTTGGGGTGGAGAGCAACTGGGGTACGATCCCCAACGTGGTACCTCCTTAATTTTGGTCAACAGCAGTAAAGGCAGGACGTTTTTTGAAAAGATGCAGTTGTATCTGAATGGAGAACAAATCAGCCTTGATTTTGCAGCAGAGCATAATGCTCGACTGAGAAAACCTGATAAAGGGAGTCCCCAGCGGAAGCACTTTTTCGGGCAATTGGAGCTTTTCAACTTTGAGGATGCGGTCCAACATGTGTTACCACGAATTCCTAAGTGGAAAGTAGTGGCACACAAAATGAAAGAATACCTGCTTCATATCAAGTAGCTTGTATGTGCAGTTATGGCGCTGACAGAAGAGGTGGTATATATGCTGTTAGTGAGTGTTATTGTTCCGGTTTATAATGCAGAAGCTTTTCTGAAGAGATGTATTGACTCAATTCTTGCACAGACTTACGAGAACATCGAGTTAATCCTGATAGACGATGGTTCTAAAGACAGGAGCGGTGCAATCTGCGACGAGTATGCGCGCATTGATACGAGAATACGCGTAATACATAACACGAACTCCGGCGTTGCAGAGACTAGGAATATTGGAATAAAGGAAGCTGTTGGGGATTACCTCTCTTTCGTGGATTCTGATGATTATATTGCACCGAACATGCTTGAAACGCTGGTTGCAAAGGCAAGTGAGCATAACAGTGACATTGTTATGTGTAAGTATTATATTGATAGATCAGGAGAAATCGTTTGTGCCCCAATGGAGTATGACGAAACCTACGATGGAGCAGAGAGGGTTAAGAATGATTTGCTATATCTTTATTACACGGATTATCACAGTGGACTATATAGCTTGTGTAATAAAATAATAAAAAGGTCATTATATTCCTCTTATGGTATTCTGTTTGATCCTTTACTGAAGCGTGGAGAAGATGCCTGGTTTCTTTTCCAATGCCTCAAGCATTGCAAGAGGGTTGACTATGTTCCGGAAGCTTTTTACTACTATTGTCAGAATGAAAACAGTATCATGCACACTGTTTATGATAATCAGTATACACAGTGGGTAGAAACAAGAAAACGATTGTTGCATGAGAATGAGGAACTGAATTTTTCGATAAACTTCGATTCTTTTTATAAAGAATTCCTTTATAAAGTAAATATCTACTGCAGAGAACTGATAAAGAATGGAAAGAAGCGGGAAGCAAAGCAGATCCTAAGTGATGATTTTTTTCGGAATGCCTCAAAGTATTCGACCAAACTGCCGATCCATATCAGGCTAATAACCCAAGTCAGCCGAATAAGTCCTGGTATTTCAATACAGCTGCTAAAATTGTGGGGGCTGGGATGAATAATCAAAGAAAAATAGCTTACAATCTTTTCCTCGGCATAGCCAGTGAAGTGTTAACAATTATTCTGGGGATTGTAGTTCCCAGACTGATATTAACAAGTTATGGATCTGAAATAAACGGACTACTGAGCTCTGTTACTCAGATTTATTCCTATATTGCGCTCTTAGAGGCTGGCGTTGGAACGGCAACCGTCCAGGCTCTATATAAAACTATTGCAAAAAAGAATAAAGAAGAGACAAACGCTGTTCTTGCTGCAACGAATCGGTATTATCATAGAACCGGCCTTCTGTATCTAATTGCGATCCTTGTTTTATCTATAGTATTTCCACTTGTTATTAATACAGACATTCCAATTATTACAGTTGTTCTGATAATTGTTCTTAACGGTCTCGGGAGCGTAATCAACTATTTTTTTCAGGCAAAGTATTTCTTGTTATTGCAAGCGGAGGGAAAGAATTATATAAAGACCTCCTTAACCATGTTTACAAATGTCTTTAAGAATATCGCAAAGATCGTTCTGATGGCATTGGGGTTTGATGTTGTGTTTGTTCAGATGATCGCTATGGCGGTTAGTCTGATCCAAATGCTTTATATAACATGGTATATTAAAAAGTACTATGGTTGGATTGATCTCTCAGTAAAACCGGATTATGAAGCGATTTCTCAGAGTAAGAATGTTCTGGTGCATCAGATTAGCGGCCTGATCTTCAACAATACTGATATGATAGTATTATCGGTGTTTTGTGGACTAAAAACAGCCAGCGTGTATTCGATGTATACAATGCTTTTTGGAATGATTAGTACTGCGCTTAGTACCGTTTCGAGCAGCTTCCTATTCTCCCTTGGCCAAATGTTTCATGTAGATAGAGAGCGGTTTCTCAAACTCTATGATGGTTATGAGTTGTTTTATATGACACTTGTGTTTGCGCTGTATTCGGTTGCAAACTTCTTTATATTACCCTTCATAGCGAGATATACAGTCGGCGTTAATGATGTGAACTATGTTGACCCTTATTTGCCGCTACTCTTTATTTCAACTTTCTTATTATCATGTGGACGAAGCGCACCAAACCAAGTGATTAATTTCGCGGGGCACTTTAAACTGACCCAGAAGAGGTCAATCGCGGAATCTGCAATCAACCTCTCGGTTTCTCTTATCGCGGTGAATTTCTTCGGCATCTATGGTGTGCTATTTGGTACTATTGCAGCATTACTTTACCGATCGAATGATATTATTATTTATGCAAGCAAGAAGATCCTGCACCGGAGTCCGTTTATTACATATAAACGGTGGGGGGTTAACTTAGCGATATTTGTATTAGTCCTTTTTGTCAACAGATTCCTGAGCTTTAACTTGGACTCGTATTCAAGTATAGTTCTTTGCTGCATCCCGTATGCAATATGTATCTTTTTCTTATTCTTTGGCGTTGCGGCGTTGTCAGAACCTAAAACAGCAAGGTTTGTACTGGCGCTGCTCAGGTCGAAAACCAAAAGAAAAAGGTGAGGTTCCTATTGTGACTGAACGGCAGTACAGAATGCAGTGAGTTTTGAATTACAATACACCACATGAAACAGCTTTCTGTATAGAGGTTCCAAAAGAACGGATCATTAGAATTCGCTTTCGGCCCGTAGAGGAAGCATTATTGTAAGAAATGAAAAAGGGAATTAAGATAACGATTGTTCTTATTTGCCTGCTGCTGGCGTTGGCGCTCGCTGTTGTTCCGTCGCGTGTTTGGATTTTGGTAGAGGCGTATGAGATTTCGACCGCAGGAAAAGCGGCGGGGATACAAATTGCCCTGATCTCGGATCTGCATGGACAGGCGTTCGGGGAAGGCAATGAGAGGCTGGTGCGGAAGCTTGCGGAGCAGGCGCCGGATCTGATATGCGTGGCCGGAGATATGTTTGAGGCGGATGCCTCGGAGGACGGGATTGCCGACTTTGCCGCCCTGCTGCGTGAGCTGGTCGAGATCGCGCCGGTCTTTGTGAGCTGCGGGAATACCGAGATGGCGTATGAGGTGGCAAGCGGGGCGCAATGGCGGCAGATTGTGGAAAATACCGGCGCGACGCTTTTGGAAGAGGACTATGTTGATCTTGAGATCAACGGACGGACGCTGCGTGTCGGCGGATTATTCGGCTATGCTTTCAGGAATGCTCAGAACGAGGATGCGTGGAAAGCCTCGGAAACCTACCGGTTCCTCTCTGACTTTACGCAGACGGATGCTTACAAGATTTTGCTCTGCCATCGACCGGATAGCTTTATTTTTAATGAGGCTTATAACGGCTGGCAGGTTGATTTGGTGCTCTGCGGGCATACGCACGGCGGACTTTGCAGGCTTCCGCTTGTCGGCGGGCTGTATGCGCCGGAACAGGGGTGGCTTCCGAAGTACGACAAAGGCCTGTTCGCCCTCGGCAACATCAATATGGTAATCACTTCCGGACTTTCCGGGTATGGGTGGATCCCGCGCGTGCTGAATCTGCCGGAGCTCACGATGATTCGGTTGGGAGAATGATTCGGGTCTGCGCGGGATTCCCATCAATGGCATTGAGATGCGTATCGCGCCGGTTTTGCGGTAGCCCTGCAATAGATTGCCACGGCGCTGTGCGCCTCGTAATGACGAGAAGGGACGTGCCTGCACGCGGCGGGGACATGTCCCCGCCCTGCAGGGGCGATGAAATGGAGAGCGAGATTGCAACGTCGCTGCGCTTCATCCATAACAGAATTGCGACGCTTTTCCCATCAGCATAGTCCGCACCTGTGTGCGGGCTTTTTATTTGGAAACGGCTTTTCTTTATGGGGGAATTATGATATAATGAGATCATAACCTAACAGATCGAGGGGGCGCGGGATGGAGGAACAACTGATCTTGCTTTTGGCGGCGGCGCTCGGGGAGAGGATTCTGAGCGCCGATGGGGTGAAGGTTTTGGATTGCTTGCCGCTTGCGCAGAAGCATGGGGTTGCAAATATGCTCTATTATGCGCTGCCGTATTTGCCGGCGGAGCTGCAGCCTACGGAAAGCGAGCGGCGGCTGCTGAAGGAGCTTGCCTATGCCGCAGCGGCGCGGGAGGCGGTGCAGGAGCGGGAATTGGATGCGCTTCTGGCAAGGTTTGAGGCGGAGAGAATTCCGGTTTTGCCGCTTAAGGGGTGTATCCTAAAGACGCTTTACCCGAAGCCCGAAATGCGGTATATGTCTGATGTCGATCTTCTTTTTGACGCAAAACAGGCGGCGCGGGTGCGGGAAGTCATGCAAGACCTCGGATATGAAACGGTAAATTTCGAGCAGGGTGATACGGATTTCTACGTCAGTCCCACGCGGTTGAATTACGAGCTGCATCGTTCCCTGCGCGATGAGAGCTTTAATGAGGGCAGCCGCCGATTTTTGGAAGCGCTGTTATCCTCCGCAAAGCCGCAGGAGGGGAAGACCTATATCCTCGAGCTTCCGCAGGAGGCGCATTATGCCTATCTGCTGTGCCACTTTGTCAAGCATCTGATCAACGGCGGCATCGGCGTACGGCAGGTGATGGACATCTACATCTGTAAACATGGCTGGAGCTTAGACGAGAAAAAATGCGGCACGCTGCTGGAGCAACTGGAACTGACGGAATTTGCCGCGACGCTGGAGCGACTTGCGGAATGCTGGTTTGGCGGCCGTGAAGGCGATGCGGTGACGGACGAGCTGGGAGCTTATATTTTTGGCAGCGGCACCTTTGGAACGGACAAGCAGCGGGTTGCTGACCGCATACTGAGAGAGCAGGAGAAGAACAACCGCGTTCTTTATGTCCTGCGTCGGGTATTCCTGCCGTACAAGACAATGTGCGCCTATTTTCCAAGCCTGAAAAAAGTACCTTTTTTGCTCCCGTTCTATTGGATCTTTCGCATTCTGCGCGGGATCTTTTGCAGAAATCAAAAGCTTTCCGAGGAGATCAATACTGTTTTCCGTACAACGGATGAGGCGGTCAGCGAACGCGCTGCGTTTTACCGGCGGTGCGGTCTGAAAATTTATGACAAACGATAATAAGGAGGTCAATCATGAAAGGTATCATTCTTGCGGGCGGTAAGGGAAGCCGCCTCTATCCGATGACGAAGTCTATTTCTAAGCCGCTGCTCCCGATCTATGACAAGCCGATGATCTATTATCCGTTGTCCGTGCTGCTGATGGCGGGCATTCGGGAGATCATGGTCATTACCGCGCCGCCCGATGTGGATGGCTACCGCAGGCTCCTCGGGACGGGCGAGCAATTCGGCGTCCGTATCGAATACGGCATCCAGTATGTCCCGCGCGGGATCGCCGATGCGTTCCTGATCGCGGAGGACTTTATCGCGGGAGACCGCTCGTGCCTCGTTTTGGGAGACAACCTGTTTTACGGCGGGATGCTCGAAGCACTGCTCAAGGAAGCGGTCAAACGGCAGGAGGGAGCGACGGTATTCGGCTATCCGGTCAAAAATCCGACCGCTTACGGCGTGGTGGAGTTTGACAAGGACAACAACGTGATCTCCATTGAGGAAAAGCCGAAGCAGCCGAAATCCCGCTATGCCGTGCCCGGGCTGTATTTTTACGACGAGAACGCGGTTGCACTGGCAAAAACGCTGCAGCCGTCCGCGCGCGGTGAATTGGAAATCACGGCGTTGAACGAGGAATATTTGAAGCGCGGCAAGCTCCATGTTGAGCTGATGGGCAGAGGCATGGCGTGGCTCGACACGGGCACGCCCGAGGGAATGCTAAACGCCGCGCAGTATGTCGAGGCGGTGCAGTCCAGACAGGGAATGTACATTGCCTGCCCGGAGGAGATCGCATGGCAGCAGGGCTTCATCACGGATGAACAGGTCTCCGCCATCGGCAGCGAGCTCAAAATGACCGAGTACGGTCAATATCTAATGGATTTGGTTAAATAGCATGATCGAAAAATTAGAACGCATCCTGCCGACGGTGCAGAAGCCTGCACGCTATGTCGGCGGGGAATACCATCAGATCATTAAGAATAAGGCGGAGGTCGAGCTGCGCGTTGCCTTCTGCTTTCCGGACACCTACGAGATCGGCATGTCCAACCTCGGAATGCGCATTCTCTATGCGGTGATGAATCAAATGGAGGGTGTCTGGTGCGAGCGGGTCTTTGCGCCGTGGGGCGACATGGAGGATGCCATGCGCGCCAACGGCATCCCGCTCTACGCCTTGGAGAGCGGCGATGCGCTGACGCAGTTTGACATGATCGCCTTTACAATCGGCTATGAGATGAGCTATACCAATGTGCTCAACATGCTCCGTCTCGGCAATATCCCGATGCGGGCGAGGGAACGCAAGGGCTTGGAGCATATGGTGTTCGCCGGCGGCGCGTGCATGTACAACCCCGAACCGCTGGCGGATTTTATCGACTTCTTCTCCATCGGTGAGGGCGAGGAGATGACGCCGGAAATCTTGGAGCTGTACCGTAAGGCAAAGCGCGAGGGTTGGACGAAGGATGCCTTTTTACGCGAGGTCAGCAAGATCGAGGGCGTCTATGTGCCGTCGCTGTATGCCCACCGTTACAACGAGGACGGAACACTGCGCGAGATCGTCCCGTTGGAGGGTGCACCCGCACGGGTGACGAAGCGGATTGTGCAGAATTTGGATGACGCGCTTTATCCGACGGATATCATTATCCCGAACACCGAGATCGTCCATGACCGCTCGAATTTGGAGGTTATGCGCGGCTGTATCCGCGGCTGCCGCTTCTGTCAGGCGGGCTTTACCTACCGCCCCGTGCGTCCGCGCTCGGCGGAGAAGCTGTTTCGGCAATCGGTCGAGTCGCTGGAAAACTCCGGCTGCCACGAAATCACGCTTTCAAGCCTTTCCACCTCGGACTATCGCTATCTGCCGGAGCTTGCGGAGAAGATGCAGGACTACTGCACGCCACGCAAGATCAATCTTTCGCTGCCGTCTTTGCGGGCGGACAATTTCTCGCGCGACTTGATGCTGCGGCTGCAAAAGGTGCGCAAGAGCGGTCTGACCTTTGCCCCCGAGGCGGGCACGCAGCGCCTGCGCGACGCGATCAATAAGAATGTCACCGAGGAGGAAATCCTTGAAACCTGCGCGATTGCCTTTGAGGGCGGCTGGAACAATGTGAAGCTCTATTTCATGCTCGGCCTGCCGACGGAGACGGACGAGGACGTCTTGGGCATTGCGGAGCTGGTCTATAAAATTCTCAAGACATGGCGCGAGCACGCAACGAACAAAAAGCGCGGCGTGCGCATTCACGTCGCCACGGCGTATTTTGTCCCGAAGCCCTTCACCCCCTTCCAGTGGGAGAAGCAGATCACGCCGGAGGAATACCTGCGCCGTCAGCGTCTGCTGAAGGAGAATATGCCCGCAAAGAGCATTGAGTATAATTGGCACGCTGCCGACTTAAGCCGTTTGGAGGCTGTTTTGGCGCGCGGCGACCGCAGACTCGGCGCGGTGCTGGAGGAGGCGGTCAAGCGCGGTGCAAGATTGGACGGCTGGGATGAATACTTCTCCTATCAGACATGGCTGGATTGCTTCGACGCCTGCGGCATTGACCCGGATTTTTACACGGTGCGCGGATATGGTACGGACGAGCTTCTGCCGTGGGAGACGATTTCCGACGGCGTCAGCACGGCGTATTTGAAGAAAGAACGTGAGCGCGCCTACCGTTCGGAGACAACGCCGGATTGCAGAAGCCATTGCAGCGCCTGCGGAGCAAGCTGCCTTTTGAAGGGAGGCAAGTGCGATGCGTAGGATGCTGTTTGAAAAGACCGGTACGGCGATCTGGATGTCGCATTTGGACACGATGCGCCTGATGCAGCGGGCATTTCGTCGGGCGGGGGTGATCCTGCATCATTCGCAGGGCTTCACGCCGCACGCCTATGTCTCGATGCTCCTGCCCTTGAGCGTCGGCGTCGAGAGTGCGTGCGAGATCATGGAATATGAATTGGATACCGACTTGCAGCTCACGCCCGAGGAGATGAACGCGGTGCTGCCGGAGGGTGTGCGTGTGTTGACTGTTTATGAAAGCGCCCGAAAGGCAAAGGAACTGACGCATTTGCAGGCGGAGCTGACGCTCAGATATGACGCGGGAGTACCGGAGCACGCGGTAAAGCAAATTGCGGCATGCCTCTCCGCAAAGGAGCTGCTTGTGGAAAAGCGCACAAAGCGCGGCATGGAGGAGACGGATATCCGTCCGATGCTGAAAAGCTGCGAGCTTGTCGCGGGTAAGCGGGAGCTGCGGCTGCGCTGCGTCGTTTGCGCGCAGAATCCTGCCCTTAATCCGATGCTGCTCGTCTCTGCGATTGAGCGGTATGCGCCGGAAGCCATGCCGGACTTTGCCAAATGCCGCCGCATCGAGGTACTGGATGCAGACGGGAACGTATTCCGTTAAGGAGAGCGCTTATGCCGAACTGTGAGGATTGCTGGAATTATAACTACGACGAGGAGACGGAGGAGTACTATTGCTCGCAGGACATCGACGAGGACGAATGGTACCGCATCCAAACCTATCGTAAGGGCGTGTGCCCGTATTTCCGCGAGGCGGACGACTACTACCTGCCGCGCAGACAATGAGGAAGAAAAATGGGAACGATGTTTGAAAACAAAACCCTGTTGATCACGGGCGGCACCGGCTCGTTCGGAAATGCCGTGCTGCACCGTTTCTTGAATACTGATATCGGAGAAATTCGCATTTTTTCCCGTGATGAGAAAAAGCAGGACGATATGCGCCATGAATTTCAGGCGAGGATGCCGCAGAACGCGCAGAAAATCAAGTTTTTTATCGGTGATGTGCGTGAGCCTTCGTCGATTAAGAATGCCCTGCATGGCGTGGATTATATCTTCCATGCCGCCGCATTAAAGCAAGTGCCGTCGTGCGAGTTTTTCCCGATTGAGGCGGTGCGGACGAACGTCCTCGGCACGGAAAATCTGCTCTCCGCCGCCATTGACGAGGGGGTAAAAACGGTGATCTGTCTGTCCACGGACAAGGCCGCATATCCCGTCAACGCCATGGGTATTTCTAAGGCGATGATGGAAAAGGTCATCGTTGCAAAGAGCCGCACGGTCAGCCCGGAGCGGACGAAGATCTGCTGCACGCGCTATGGGAATGTCATGTGCTCACGCGGCAGTGTGATCCCGCTGTGGATCGAGCAGATTAAGGCAGGTGTGCCTATCACAATTACCGAGCCGACCATGACGCGTTTCATTATGTCACTGGAGGAAGCCGTGGATTTGGTGCTGTTCGCGTTTGAACAGGGCGTTTCCGGTGACATTCTCGTGCAGAAAGCGCCCGCCTGCACCATTGAGACGCTGGCAAAGGCGGTGACGGGGCTGTTTGCACCCAACCATGAAATTCGCGTGATCGGCGTCAGACACGGCGAGAAGATGTACGAAACGCTGCTGACGAATGAGGAGTGTGCCCACGCGATTGACCTCGGTAATTTCTACCGCGTTCCGAGCGATAAACGTGATCTGAATTACGATAAATATTTCTGCGAGGGCGAACCGCATAGGAATCTGCTGACAGAGTTTAACAGTAATAACACACAGCTTTTGAATGTTGCGCAGGTGCAGGAAAAGTTATGCACATTGCAGTATATTCAGGAGCAGCTTGGGGCAGTGGGAGAAGCGTGCCCAAACCGACGGGGAAATACATGAACGGAACCTGTTTTCGACCGCACAGAAGCGGAACGTGAACACGCTGCGACAAGGAGACACTATGGAAATTATTGACAAGAATCCGGAAAAAGAACGGGCGGAGGAATACGCATGGTGGCAGACGCATACGGCAATGCCGCGGCTGCGGATCGAGCTTTCTACCGAACCGATCAGCAAAAGCCGTTTCGGAGGACCCTCCTTGGGCGAACCTCCTACGGACGGCGCGGGAAAACCGATGCGAATGCTCTGCGCTCTGTTTTGCGAGGAGCTCGACGGTTTTTCGGACTTTCCGACACGGGGGGTCTTGCGGTTTTATGTCTCTGAGGAAGTACCTTATGGGATAGATTATCAAAACCCGACGGAGCAAAAAAACTTCCGCGTGCTTTATGACGAAGCCCCCGAGAGCTTGCAATGGCAAAAGGAGACGCCGAGCAATGACGAATTCCCTGTAAAGGGCTGCTACTACTGCACCTTCCGCCGCGAGGAGAAGGCGATGCCGCTGATGGACTACCGCTTCCGCGAATTTTTCGCAAGGCGCGGAAACGACGAGCTGACGGCGGAGGAGGAGATGACACTCAACGAACGCTTCAGCGTGCGGGGTCATGCCGTGGGCGGCTACCCGGACTTTACGCAGGACGACCCCCGCGCCGCAAGGGAGCGCTTTCGGAAATACGATACCACCCTGCTCAAAATCGACAGCGTCTATCGCGGCGACACCCGCATCGAATTCGGTGACGCCGGTATTTGCAACTTCCTGATCCCGCGCGAGAAGCTGAAGGCGCGGGATTTCTCCGATGTCCTTTACTGGTGGGACTGCTATTGAAGCGAGCAACGAATGCGCTCCCTGCTTGCAAGGGAAAGAAACTGCATTCCGACGCTGTGGGTGAAATGTGGATAATAACGAAATATTGCTGCATAATGAATGAGACTGCAAGAGAGCTTTCTTGCAGTCTCATCTTTTTGATTATGTGCAACCGCCGTCGCTGCGTTCGTCGTGGTTCATACGCGAGAATAAACGAAACAGCCAATGTAGGTGGGGGACATGTCCCCGGCGGTGTAGGAACTACGGAGTGCGCACAAAGGTACAGCCTGAGATTGCCACGACCGGTGTGCGCACTGGTCTCGCAATGACAAGAGGGGTAGCCTATTCTGTCATTGCGAGGAGCGCAGCGACGTGGCAATCCTGTGCAGGAAGTACCGAGTTGATACAAAAACTACAGCCTGAGATTGCCACGACCGGTGTGCGCACTGGTCTCGCAATGACAAGAGGGGTAGCCTATTCTGTCATTGCGAGGAGCGCAGCGACGTGGTTGCGCAGCCGTTCGTGACGAAGGAGCGTTACGGATGCGGCATACCCCTTGCGGGTGCAATCTTGTGAAGGAACCACCGAGTGCAAACAAGCTTGTTCGTTTGTACTGTCTGTCGCTTCGCGACCTTAGGGGACATGTCCCCGCCCTACAGGGGGGTTACGGCGTTTCGGAGGATTCCACCGGAGGGGCGTCGGTGGTAGGCTCGGTTTCGTCTGTGGTGTCGGTCGATTCGGCGGGCGGCTCGACGGGGACGATGTCGGCGTAGGTTTGGTCTGCGTCGGCGAGGGTACGCGCCGTGGATGCGTTATGGAAGACGTAATCTACAGCGGGGGTGACGGAGGAGATCGCGCCGCGCGTGACATAGATGGCGTAGCCCTTGAATACCACGGGGCAGATCGACGCCTGCTGCAGGAGCTGCGCGCAAAGCTCCGAGAAGCTGCCGGAGTTTTCCAAGGCGGCAAGGCAGAGCGCGGTGAAACCTCCGGAGGCAATGGAGCCGTATTGCAGATTGCCGTATTCCTCAAAGAATTCTGACAGATCAAAGTTTGCGGTCAGGCGCACTTCTCCGTAATAAAGATCAAAATTTCCGCTCTTCAGGGCGGCTTGATAGCTGTCATAATCGACTGCGTTTACGGTGATGTTCAAGCCTGCCTTCTGCAAGACGGCGGCGATATAGTCCGCTGCGGCGACGCGCTTCGGGTCTTCGGAGCAAACAAGCAGCGTTCCGGCGTATCCGACGTAATCCGTCGAGGTTGTGACACCGGATTCCTTCACCGCTGCCGCAAAGGCGGCGGGCGCATAGTCGTATTCCTCGGCAAGCTGCGTGTCATAGAGATCCGAATAGGGGGAGCAGGGCAGAACGCTTGCCTGCGCAAAGCCGCCGTAGACCTTATTGGCGATATCCTCACGATCCAGTGCAAGTGTTACCGCAGCGCGAAGCTTGTCATTGACAAAATAGCCGCTATAGAGGTTAAAGCCGAGATAGTGCATCACGGTCGTCGGGGCTTCCCAAACCTCGTAGTCACAGCGATAGCCGACCGCTGCGGGGGAATTGGGGTCGCAGTAGACCAGATCGGTCGTGCCGAACTCAAAGCTGTCCCGCAGCTCCCCCGGATCGGCGCAGGAGGTTAAGGGGATCGTCTCGGCGGTGAGAATCGGTGAGGTGAGCTGCTTCCAATGTGAATTCTTTTGCAGCGTTGCACCGCGCAGGCAGTAAGAGCCGCTGCCGATGGGCGTCCGGCTATCCACCGTTTTCGCCTTGACAATCGGGACATCGAGCATCAGCGCGAAGTTTTCATAGGGCGTATCGAGGAAGACGGAGAAGGTTCCGTCTTCGTTAACCGTGTAGTAGGAAATGTGCGAAAGCCGCGCCGCATAGATGGGACTTTGCCTTGCCGCTTCCACGGAGGCGGCGACATCGTCTGCGGTCAGCGGCGTCCCGTCAGAAAAGGTCACACCGCTGACAAGGGTGAAGGTATAGGTTTTCCCCTCGTCGGCTACCTTGAAGCTTTCGCAGAGCACCGGTTCGGCGCGGAATTGATTGGAGACGACGAACAGACTTTCATACAGCAGGGAAAACAGCGCGCGATTGACGGTCGCGGTGCATTGAAAAGGGTTCAGACCGTAGGCGGGCAGATACGCCAGCCCGAAAGCCTCTGCCGCCGAAGCTTCCGGCGGCGCCTCCTGCGTCTGCTCCGGCTCCGTCTCAACGGCGGGAACCGTGGGGAGCGTCTGCGTCTGCCGCGTGCAGGCGGTAAGCAGGAGGAAGAGCGCGAAACAGAGAATAAGCGTCCGTTTCACTGCGTATCACCTCGCAAAAGAATCATGGCTGCCAGCGAGCCGCGGCGGTTGCCGACTCTGCGGTGCGACCAGAAACGCTCCGGCGCACAGGCTGTGCATTCCGCCGCAATGTCAATCTGCCACACTCCCGCTCTTGTGAGTGCAAGGGCGTTGAGCGCCTTTAGGTTTACATAATATTTACTCCCGACCGCGCGGATTGCGTTTTTCGCGTCTTCGCCGAAGGCGCGCTGCATGGCGTCGGGGACATCGCGATCCGTTTCAAAGCAGCACTGTGAGATGCAGGGACCGATGGCGGCGCGGATGTTTTCGGGCTTTGAGCCGAATTCCGCAGCCATGCGCTCGACCGCCTTTGCCGCGATTGCCGCTGCCGTACCGCGCCAGCCAGCATGGACGGCGCCGACCGCTTTGGCGACGGGGTCATAGAGCAGAACGGGAGTGCAATCGGCGGAAAATACGGTCAGGACGACCTCCGGCTCGTTCGTTACCAGCCCGTCGCAGCCGTTTTCCACGGGAACGATCAGACCGCGCCCGCAGTCGGACGCACCGACGCGCTCAATGATATCCGAATGGATCTGTTTGGTAAAGACGGTGCGCTTCGGGTCAAAGCCGACCGCATCCCCCAAGCGCCGATAGTTTTCCAGCACGTTTTTCGGCGCGTCGCCGCGATGGACGCCCAAATTCAGCGAGGCAAGCGCACCCTCGCTTACGCCGCCGAAGCGGGTGGAAAAGCAGTGGGGCGTATCCGCAAGCAAGGGGGCGGTCAGGTATTCTAATTCACCTGTACGGTGCGTTTCAAAGCCCATCACTTCGCCTCGTCCTTATCGCGGCAGCAGTATTTGTACTTTTTACCGCTTCCGCAGGGGCAGGGGTCGTTCGCGCCGATCTTGACCTTCTTCACGGGCTGCTTTTTCACGGTTTTGTCCGCGCCGCCTGTGCCGGTGATCTTGGCGACCTGCTGACGGCGCACCTCCTCATTCGTCTTCAGGCGGAAGAGGAAGAGGCGGCGGACGGTCTCCTCGCGAATGGCGTTGATCATGCCGTCAAACATGACGAAGCCCTCGCGCTTATAAGCGATGACGGGATCGGTCTGCCCGTAGGCACGCAGGCGGATGCCTTGCTTGAGGTCGTCCATCGCGTCAATGTTGTCCATCCAGTATTCGTCCACGACGCGCAGGAGGATGATGCGTTCAATTTCGCGCATACGCTCTGCGCCGAACTCCTCCTCGCGCTTTGCGTAGGTTTGGCGGAAAAGCTCGTAAAGCTGCTCGCAGGCTTGCTCCTTCGTGACGTCCTCAGTCGGCGCAAACGCACCCTTCGGGAAATAGATGCCTTCAAATTTTGCGGTGAGCTTTTCAACGGGCTTGCCCTCCTCGGCGCCGAAGGCATCCTCTACCTCCGTGTCAATGACGTGGTGCATCATGGACTCGATGGTCTGTGAGAGATCCTCGCCGTCGAGTACCTTTTGACGCTGCTCGTAGATCACGGCGCGCTGCGTGTTCATGACATCGTCGTATTCCAGCACGTTCTTACGGGCTTGGAAGTTGCGGCTTTCCACGGTCTTCTGCGCGTTTTCGATTGCGCTGGAGAGCATTTTGGCATCAATCGGCGTATCCTCGTCCACGCCGAGGGAATTCATCATATTCATAATGCGTTCGGAGCCGAACAGACGCATGACGTCATCCTCCAGCGAGAGGAAGAAGCGCGTCTCGCCGGGATCGCCCTGTCTGCCGGAACGGCCGCGGAGCTGGTTGTCAATGCGGCGGGATTCGTGGCGCTCGGTGCCGACGATGAACAGACCGCCGGCTGCGCGCACCCGCTCTGCCTCGGCATCGACATCGACCTTGTGGCGTGCATAAGCCTCCTTGAACGCGGCGCGGACGGCAAGCACCTCGGGGTCGTCCGTCTCGGCATAGGAATTTGCCTCCGCGATCAGCTCATCGGCAACGCCTTGCTTGCGCAGGTCGGACAGCGCCATGTATTCCGCGTTGCCGCCGAGCATGATATCCGTGCCGCGGCCTGCCATGTTCGTGGAGATCGTGACCGCGCCGAATTTACCTGCCTGCGCGACGATCTCCGCCTCACGCTCGTGGTGCTTCGCGTTCAGGACGGTGTGCTGCACGCCCTCGCGCCTGAGCATTTTGGACAGCAGCTCCGATTTTTCAATCGAGATCGTGCCGACCAGCACGGGCTGCCCCTTCTCGTGGCACTGCTTGATCTGCTCAATGACCGCGCGGAACTTGCCTGCTTCGGTCTTATACACGACGTCATTGTGGTCGACACGGACGACGGGCTTGTTGGTCGGGATCTCCACAATGTCAAGCTTGTAGATCGCGGAGAATTCCTCCTCCTCGGTCAGCGCCGTGCCGGTCATACCGGAGAGCTTGTCATACAGGCGGAAGAAATTCTGGAAGGTGATGGTGGCAAGCGTCTTGTTCTCGCTGGCGACGGACACGCCCTCCTTCGCCTCAATCGCCTGATGCAGGCCCTCGTTATAGCGTCTGCCGTACATCAGACGGCCGGTGAATTCATCGACGATGATAACCTGCCCGTCCTTGACGACATAGTCGATATCGCGCTTCATGATGCCGCGGGCGCGCAGGGCTTGGTTGATGTGGTGCGAAAGCGTGGTGTTCTCAATGTCCGCCAAGTTCTCCACATTGAAATATTTTTCCGCCTTGGCAATGCCGCTGGCGGTCAGAGAGGCGGTGCGCGCCTTCTCGTCAACGTAGTAATCGCAGTCGAGATCGTCCTGCTCCTCTTTCTCGTCGGTGGTGGCAAAGACCTTCTTTTTCAGCGTTGAGACAAAGAAGTCCGCCATCTCGTAGAGCTTGGTTGATTCCTCGCCCTTGCCGGAGATAATCAGCGGGGTGCGCGCCTCGTCAATGAGGATGGAGTCTACCTCGTCCACGATGGCGAAGCTGTGCCCGCGCTGCACCATGTCGGATTTATACAGCGCCATATTGTCACGCAGATAGTCAAAGCCCAGCTCATTATTTGTGCAGTAGGTGATATCCGCGTTGTAGGCGGCGCGGCGCTCGTTCGGCTTTAAATCGTGGATGATCAGACCGACGGTCAGACCGAGGAAACGGTAGACCTTGCCCATCCACTCCGAGTCGCGCTTGGCGAGATAGTCGTTGACGGTGACGATATGCACGCCCTTGCCTGCGAGCGCATTCAGGTATGCCGGCAGAATCGCGACGAGGGTCTTGCCTTCGCCGGTCTTCATCTCGGCAATGCGTCCCTGATGCAGGACAATGCCGCCGATGAGCTGCACGCGGTACGGACGCATCCCGAGCACGCGGTCGGCTGCCTCGCGGCAGACGGCGAAGGCTTCGGGAAGCAGCTCGTCCAGCGTCTCGCCCTCCTGATAGCGTTTTTTGAACTCGTCCGTTTTGGCGCGGAGCTGCTCGTCTGTCAGCGTTTTCATTTCGTCCCCGAGGGCTTCGATACGATCCACCGTCGGCAGGAGCTTCTTAACCTCGCGCTCAGAGCGAGTACCGAAAAGTTTATTGAACAAACCCATAGTTGTTGGACCTTTCATTTGAGATTCAGTTTAGCCTATTATAGCACAGCTTCCTCATGAAAAAAAGCGGGAAGCAATATTGCTTACAGAAAATTCAAAAATGCCTTGCAACCCGCGGTTGAACAACAGACGGTTGCTTGACAATAGCACGCTCAGGCTTTAAGCTGGTTGTGCGCGGCTTCGTCGAAGGTGATCACGGTGTAATAACGCTTGTTTTCGAACTGGACGCGCTCGTCAATCCGCCGCTTCAGCTCCGCCTTTTGATTCGTCATGGAGAAGGGAATGACAAGGTCGAAAATCAGATTCGTGTGTCCGGGACCGCGCACCATGCGGAAGTCATGCATGGTAAGCGCGGGATCAATCGCTTTGATTTCCTGCTCGACCAACATATGCATTCGGTTTAGTTCCTCGTCGTCTGTCACGATGGGATCGTAATGGATCACGAGGTGAACACGCAGCTCCCGCAGCGCGTCACGCTCAATGTCGTCGATGATGTCGTGACAGGTGAGCGGGTCGTCAGAGGCAGCCATTTCCGCGTGGACGGAGGCAAAGCACTGTCCGGGACCGTAATCGTGCACCATCAGGTCGTGAATGCCGAGGATCTTTTCGTGGGAGAGAATCAGGTCGGAGATGCGGCGGACAAGCTCCGGATCTGCCTGCTCGCCCAAGAGCGGGCTGATGGTATCCTTCGCAATGCCGATGCCCGACCAAAGGATGAACAGCGCCACGAGCAGACCGATGTAGCCATCGATCTTCCACCCGAAGAAATGCCCGAGCAGACAGCCCAGCAGGACGGCTGCGGTCGTAATGACATCGTTGCGGCTGTCTGCGGCGGTTGCGGCGAGGGTTGTCGAGCCGATGCGCTTGCCGAGGGTGTGGCAAAACAGTGCCATCCAGAGCTTTACGAGAATGGAGGCGATCAGAATACCGAGGGTCAGAAAGGAAAAAGCGACCGTTTCGGGATGCAGTATTTTTTCGAAGGAGTTCTTTGCAAGCTCCACGCCGATGATGAGAATGAGGGCGGCGACGGCAAGACCGGATAGATACTCGATGCGGGCGTGCCCGTAGGGGTGCTCCTCGTCGGCGGGACGCTCCGCGAGCTTAAAGCCGAGCAGCGTGACGAGAGAGGAGGAGGCATCGGATAAGTTGTTGACAGCGTCTGCGGTGATGGCGACGGAGCCGGAGAGAATACCCGCAAGGAGCTTGCCCGCAAAGAGCAGCAGATTGCAGACGATCCCGACAAAGCCCGCAAGCTTACCGTAAGCCGCGCGCACCTTCGGGTCGCCCGTGTTGCCGTGATCCTTCACGAACAGACGCAATAAAAGCTGAGTCATGTTCTACCTCTTTTCCATATGTTGCTGATATCTTTCTATTATACTAAAAAAGAATGCAAATGCCAACCTTTTTTTATCGGCGAATAAGCGGAAACATCATTTTTCTGTTGACTTTCCCGGAATATGGCAATATAATAGAAACGGCGTAGATATCGAGTTTGCGCCGCTGTATTCTGCCTGATGTTTGAAGGAGGAAAAAACATGACTCGTAAAGAATTTAAACCTGCTGAGATAAGCTTTTCCGAGTTCGTCGCGGAGGATGTCCTTACAACCAGCGGAAATCCGGGGATCGTTGATCGTCCGCCGGATGACGGTAATGACGACATGTTCTGATTCGGCGCAAGTTGATGATGTTCGGCTTATCATGGCAGGTGACTTCGGTCGCCTGCCTTGTTTTGCCTTTGGAGAGGCATGCGGGGACATCCGTTATGCCATGGCAGAAAAGCATTCTTCTATAAAGCTGTGCCATTTTCGCCTTATGGCAGAATACATGGTCGGGGGGATCGGGATGAAGGATTTTACTGCCGCGTTGCTATCGGCAATTGACACCGCGCAGTCTGAGTGTGGGGTTCGGCAGGCGCGGCTGCGGCAAAACGCGGAAACCTACGGTGGGGTTTCCGCAGCGAAGGATTATATCAAACGAAACCGCGTTTCCGACGGCTTCGACGCGCTGCAGGCAGCCAAACGGCTCGACCTCTCCATGGAAGCGCTCGTTGTCTCGCCGCAATATCACGCGCAGTTTACGGACGAGGAGGTCAATGCCTGCTTCGCCCTGCTGTGCGGCGCGGACTATTATTGAATGTTTCGAACGAAAGGAATTTATGAAGAGAATACTAAGGTATTTAAAACCATATCTCGGCAAAATGCTGTTTGCCGCGTTGTTAGTTTCACTGTCAACATTTTGTGATTTGATGCTTCCGACACTGATGTCGGATATTTTGAACAACGGCATCAAGAATAAGGATTTCGGCTTCATCGCGCTGCGCTGCGCGGAGATGCTTGCGGTCGCTGCCGTCAGCCTCGGCGCGATCATCGCAGGCACGAAGCTGTCTGCCAACGTCGTCGCCGCGTTCTGCGCCGATCTGCGCGCGGATGTGTTTCGAAAGGTTAACACGCTTTCCTTTGAGGAATTCGGCTCCCTCGGCACGGCGGCGCTCGTCACCCGAGCAACCCACGACGTTGAGACGGTCTCTTGGATCGCCTCCATGCTGGCGGGCACGGTGGCGACGATCCCGATGCTGTTTTTCGGGGGCGTTATCCTGTCCATGCGCAAGGACGTGATGCTGTCGCTGATCCTGCTGGCGTTTATTCCCGTCATTTTGGCGGCGGTGCTGCTGATCGGCAAAAAGGTGCTTCCGCTGTGGGAAAAATCCGACCTTTACATCGACAAGCAGAACGGCATTATGCGCGAACGTCTGCGCGGCATCCGCGTGATCCGTGCGTTTAATTCCGAAGCACATGAGCATGAGCGCATCGCCGACGCCACCCATGAGATGGCGGAGAACATCATCAAGGCGAATGTGACAATGGGTGTGATCACGCCGGTGTCGATGCTCCTGCTCAACATCTCGGCGGTGCTGATCGTCTATGTCGGCGGCTTGCGGATGGTAAGCGGCGCAGGAAGCGTCAGCGCGGGCGATATTTTCGCCATCATCCAATATGTCACGATGGTCATGAACGGCATCATTATGGCGTCCTTTGCCATTGTCATGTTCCCCCATGTGCAGGTCGCCTCAAAGCGCCTCGGACAGGTGTTTGACGCGGAGGGAACGGGCGACCCGACGGTCGGGAAAAACGCAAACCTGACAGGGGAGATCGCCTTTGAAGACGTCAGCTTCTCCTATGGCGGCGCGGAGGCTGCGGTCAGCCATATCTCTTTGACCATCCATAAGGGGCAGAAAATTTCGATCATCGGCGGCACGGGCAGCGGCAAGAGTACGCTGATCTCTCTGTTACTTGGCTTCCGTATGCCGACCGAGGGGCGCGTGCTGCTCGACGGCGTTTCCACGCAGGAGCTGAGCAAGCACAGCCTGCGCAAGGCGATCAGCAGCGTTTTGCAGGGCGCGGCGATCTACTCCGGCACCATCGGAGAGAATATCCGCATGGGCAAGCCAGAGGCGGCGCAGGCGGAGGTCGAGGAGGCGGCGCAGATTGCCCAGCTTGCGGATTTTATCGACTCCTGCGACGGCGGCTATGATTACGAGATCAAGCAGGCGGGTAAAAACCTCTCCGGCGGTCAGAAGCAGCGCCTTTCCATCGCCCGCGCCATTGTCAAGGATGCGCCGATCTATGTCTTTGACGACAGCTTCTCCGCGCTGGATTTTTTAACGGAGAAGAACCTGCGCACCGCGCTCAACCGAAAAATCGCGGGGAAAACGCAGATCGTTGTGACGCAGCGCATTACCTCCGCCATGAGCGCCGACTGCATTTTTGTCATGGATAAGGGCTGCCTCATAGACGCGGGGACCCATGACGAGCTGCTCGCGCGGTGTAACATTTATCAAGAGATCTTTGCCTCTCAGACGGGAGGTGGCGCGAAATGAAAAAGAAGAAACAGCAAAAGGAACATATCATCCGCAGGCTAATGCTGGAGGCAAGACCCATTTGGAAGTGGCTCGGGGTTGCCGTGCTGCTCTGCTGCGGCGTGATCTTCTGCGCAGTGGCGGGGCCGAAGCTGCTGGGCAATCTGATCGACCGGCTTTATGCCTATTGGGACGGCTCCTTTACGGGCGACCTGATCCCGCAGCTTCTGCCCGGACTCGGCTTATTGCTTGCGGTCTATATCGGCTACAGCCTGTTCTCCTATTTAAAAATGCTCCTGCTGAACAAGGTCGTCAGCCGCTACTTTACCTGTAATCTCCGCATCTGCATCTCGGATAAGATCAAGCGCCTGCCGGTGCGCTATGTCGATCAGACGCCCGTCGGAGATATTTTATCGCGTATGACGGACGACGTTTCCACCATGGGTAACTATGTGCATCAGATCGTCGATACCCTGATGAGCGGCTTTTTGATGATCGTTGCCATTGCGGCTATGATGCTTGCGGAAAACTGGCTGCTTGCGCTGATCGTTTTGGCGCTGACACCCGCCTCCATCTGGCTTTCATCGGTGATCTCGTCCAAGAGTGAGAAACACTTCTATCAGATGTTCACCGAGGGCGGCAACCTCAACGCCGTCGTGGAGGAATCGTTTACCAACTTTGCTACGACAAAGGCGTATAATTTGGAACAGTACACGCAGGAAAAGCACGCAAAGGTCAACGCGGCGCGCAGAAAGGCGGAGGCTAACGCCAACTTTATGTCTGCCATCGTCCGGCCGATCATTGCGTTCTCCAATGCATTGGCGTATATTGCAATCTGCCTGCTGGGCGGCTGGCTGCTGGTCAGCGGCAAGGTGGCATCCGTCGGCGTGATCGTGACAATTCTGCTCTACGCAAAGCAGTTCGCCTCCCCCTTGGAGCAGATCGCCGGCGGCTTCGGCGACCTGCAGCACGCGAAGGCGGCTGCCAAACGTGTGTTCCGCATTTTGGACATGGAGGAGGAGCCTGCGCCCACCGGAAAGCTTGGACATGAGGCGGAGGGCAACATCCGCTTTGAGCATGTCGATTTCTCCTATGATAAGGACAGCCCGCTCATTGAGGGTCTGAACATCGACGTCAAACGCGGGCAAAATGTCGCCATCGTCGGTCCCACGGGCGCGGGCAAGACGACCATCGTCAATCTGCTCATGCGGTTTTATGACATTGACGCCGGGCGCATCCTGCTCGACGGCGTGGACTGCGCGACGCTCTCCCGCGAGGAGCTGCGCAGCCAGTTCGGCATGGTTTTGCAGGATACTTGGCTCTTCCGCGGGACGATTGCGGAGAACGTCGCCTACGGCAAGCCGGACGCGACGCGGGAGGAGATCATTGCCGCCTGCGACCGCGCCTACTGCGACCACTTCATCCGCACGCTGCCCGACGGGTATGACACCGTGGTCGGGGATGATCTTTCGAATCTCTCCGGCGGACAGAAGCAGCTTCTGACCATTGCCCGCGCCATGCTGGCAAACCGCCGCCTGCTGATTTTGGATGAAGCGACCTCCAATGTGGATACCCGCACGGAGATTCTGCTGCAAAAGGCGATGGATAATCTCATGCGCGACCGCACCTGCTTTGTCATTGCGCACCGCCTCTCGACGATTGTCGATTCCGACTTGATCTTGGTTCTGAATCACGGCAAAATCGTCGAGCAGGGGACGCACAAGGAGCTTTTGGCAAAGCGCGGCTTCTATCATCAGATCTACACCAGTCAGTACGCGATATAAACTCGGCAAAACAAGCTCCGCACAACCCAAATTCTCCATAGAATGATTTCCAATACAAGGAACGAAGCGAACGGGTTCCCTTGCGCAGTATGCAGGGTATGGCTTCTCAGGCGTTCCATGTCTGCTTTATCCTTCAACGCATTAAAGCTTTTTTTCACAACATCCCGGCGGCGGTAGATATCCAAAATCTCCGCCGTCGGTTTTTTGAAGCTGAAATTCCCTGTAAAATGATCCGATATTTCATGAGTTTTAGAACTCTTTTATTAAGAAAGCTATGGTGCAAGTGATAGGTGTGCGGTTATTGAGCGCTTGCCTATTTTCTTTAGCAACTATTGACAAGAATGATTCGCCGTACTATAATTGAGCTGTAACTCAATCATGGTGCGTGTTATTATGCAAGCTGCACGGAAAGGAGGAAAAGATGCAATGCCAAAAACGAAGATACGACAGTGAGGATGCGAAACGGAGGATTATGTCCTCCTGTGTGCGCCTGTTCATTCTCAAGGGCTACCGGGAGACGACCATTGCAGATGTGATGGCAGAGGCGGATGTGTCCTCCAGCTCCTTCCGCAACATTTTCGGCACCAAGGACGGGGTTCTGTCGGAGCTGGTGGATGTCATGTTTGAAAACCAGTTCGAGATGGCGGGATCGGCGCTGGGAAACACTTCTTCCCCCGCCATGCTCTACGCCGTGGAGACCGCCCTCCAGATGGTCATTACCGAGCGAAACGAGAAGCTGCGGGAGATCTATCTGGAAGCCTATAACCACCCCAACATCGCGGAGCATATCCACCGCAAGACCGCAGGCGCCGTCGCCAAAATCTTCCGGCCATATCTGCCGGAATGCACCGACAGCGACTTCTACGAAATGGAGATCGGCACCGCCGGCATTATGAACGGGTATATGGCGCGGAAGTGCGACATCTACTTTCCCTTGGAGCGGAAGCTGGATCGGTTCCTGCACATGGCGCTGGGTGCCTATCAAGTGCCGAAGCCGGAGCAGGATGCCATTGTTTCCCAAATCTGCACGCTGGATATCTGCCAAATTGCAGACAGCGTCATGCAAAAGCTGTTTGCCGCTCTGGCGATGAAATTTGATTTTTCCCTGAACCCGTCAGAAAACCCACCGCATTGATCTAAGAAGAGGAGGTAACCCATGAAACGACGTATTCTTGCCATTGCGCTGACCCTGTGTATGCTGCTTTCGCTGCTGCCGGCGAGCGCATCGGCGGCAGAGACCAACTACGATCTGTACATCAACAATTTCCGGTTCAGCTCCAGCAACCTCACCTACACCAGCGGCAGCGGCAGCGCCACCTACAACCCCAGCGCCAACACGCTGACCATCAAGAATCTGTCGCTCTCCACCGGAGGCGCCAATACAATCATCGAGAGCAAAATCTCGGGATTGACCATCAAGATCGACGGTACGCTGACCCTCAATCTGCTGGCCAGCAAAGTCGAAGGCAGCACCGATCTCGGCAAAGTCCAAACCAACTACGGCATTGCGGTCTTCGCCGGTACGACCATCTGTGGCGCCAACAACAGCGCAAGTAAGGACTCCATCGTCATCAAGTCCATATCCGAAGGTGTTGATTCTTCGAATTTTTACGATGAAACCACCCGCGTGGGCATTTGTAACCATTCCACTAACAAACTGACGATTGAAAACCTTACTGTCAGCATGACCGACAACTCCACCGGCGATTATGCCGGCCATGCCAGCATGATCCGTACGGAAGGGCCACTCGATATCTCCGGCTGTAAGCTGGTGACCGAAAAATGCCAGTTTGGTTTCTATGTAGATGCCTATGCTCCTGCCACCGTCCGCAATACGGTATTTGACATGACGCTCAACGGCACGGATTCTTCCGGCGTCAACTTTGCCCCCAGCGTCGGAAATGTGATGCAAAACTGCTCCGGCTCCATCAGCGCCAAATACCCCATCTACACTGCCGGCGAGCTCACTGTCTCCGGCACCGACAAGCTGACGCTGATCGCCGGCTCGTCGGGCATGCTTGCCGGGCAAAACCAAGACCAGACCCCCGGCAAATTGATTATCGACAATGCCAATGTGGAGATCCAGTCCGATGATAAAGGCCTTGAGGCGGAAGTGGGCGCCAGCATTACCATGAAAAGCGGCACCGTGAACGTGACGAAGGCTGCCCGCGGTGTGCGGGTCGATCAAACAAGCAGCTTTACCCTGCAGGGCGGCACATTAAGTATTCGCGGCAAGGACACGACGGACTGCATCGGCGTCAACAACATCGGCGCTATGAGCCTTACCGGCGGTTCTCTGAAGGTGGAAAATGTCTATACCGCCATTCAGAACACCAGCAGCACTGCCTTGTCCATTTCCGGCGGCGAACATACCCTGACCGCCGCTACCTGTGGCTATTTGGGCAGTACCTCCTCAGAGCTAAAACTCTCCGGCGCCAACACCAAGGTGACCATCAATGCCGAAACAGGCATTCAGCTTCCCGCAGAATCCGGCGGCAAGCTGACCGTCTCCGGCGGCGAGCTGAACATCAACGCCACCGTCAGAGGCATTAATCTGGTGGACAGCACCAGCGCAATGACCCTCTCCGGCGGCAAGGTCAACGTCACCGACAAAAACAGTACCCCCACCATCTACGGCATGTATTGCAGGGGCAACACCCAGTTCACCGGTGCGGAAGTGACCTTCAATAACTGCAAATCTGACCTGCTGGTCGCCAACTCAAACAGCAAGATGACCGGCGGCAAGCTGCATCTGTCGGGCAGCAACTTCGGCGCCCAGCTCACCTTCAACTTTGAAATGACCGGCGGCGAGATCGACGGCAGCACCGGTGCATTCGGTTTCGTTGTGACACAGGGCACCACCTCGTTCAAGAGCGGCACTGTCAACCTGACTGCCGACTATCCCTTCTATGTGACCAATGGCGCCACCGTGGACTTTGCCGGCGCCAATGTGACCGGCAATTCTACTTCGAACTGCGGCCTCTACGTCGTTGCCTCCGATACCGAAACCGAAGTCAACTCCTACAAGATCTCCGGCGGTACCGTTGTTCTGACCTCCAGCCAGGCAGGCGCCAACGAGCTGTACACCTCCATCCCCAGCAACTACGGCGTCTGGGCAGGTGCGGACGAAGCCGGCGCTGTACTGGTGGAGAACCCTACCAAGAGCACGCTGATCTCCAGCAAGTACGTCCGGTTTGCGGAAAAGAAGGCGGTAACCCTGACGCTGGTGAACGTGAAGGAGGGCACCTCCGCCTCCTATCTCCCCGGCGAATCCTTCACCTACACCGCCAAGGACGCCCCCAGCGGCAAGCACTTCTCCCACTGGGAGCTGACCGTGAACGGCACCCCCACTACCGTGGGCACAGACACCACCTACTCCGGCAAGATGCCCGCCGGCAATGCCACCCTGACCGCTGTGTATGAGAACTGCTCCGGCGGCACCGCCACCTGTAAGCAGAAGGCCGTCTGCGCCACCTGCGGCAGGGAATACGGCGAGCTGGGGGCGCACGACTTCACGGCTGAGGCTGCAGAAGCTAAGTATTTGAAGACCGATGCCACCTGCACGGAAGCCGCCGTCTATTACAAGTCCTGCGCCGTCTGCGGCGAAAGCTCCAAGGACACCGCGTATGAAGCCACCTTCTCCTACGGAGAAGCTAAGGGCCACGCTTGGGGCGATTGGACCTCCAACGGCGACGGCACCCACAGCCGCACCTGCGGCAATGACAAAGACCACAAGGAAACGGAAGACTGCTCCGGCGGCACTGCCGACTGCACCCACGGCCCCTTCTGCGACTTCTGCCACGCCGAATACGGCACGCCCGGCGATCATAACTACACGGCAGAGGTTGCCGAGGATGCCTATTTGAAGGATGCAGCCACCTGCACCGAAGCCGCCGTCTATTACAAGTCCTGCACCGGCTGCGGCGCAAGCTCCGAGGGCACCGCGTTTGAAGCCACCTTCTCCCATGGAGAAGCAAAGGGTCACGCTTGGGGCGATTGGGCCTCCAACGGCGACGGCACCCACAGCCGCACCTGCGGCAATGACAAAGACCACAAGGAAACGAAAGACTGCTCCGGCGGCACCGCCACCTGCCAGCAGAAAGCCGTCTGTGCATTCTGCCACGCCGAATACGGCGAGCTGGCGGCACACGGCTACACGGCAGAGGTTACCGGGGATGCCTATCTGAAGTCCGCAGCCACCTGCACGGAAGCTGCTGTCTATTATAAGTCCTGCACCGTCTGCGGCGAAAGCTCCCAGGGCACCGCGTTTGAAACCACCTTCTCCTATGGGGAAGCTTTGGGTCACAAGGAAGTGACCGATCCCGGCCATGATGCCACCTGTACCGAAGACGGCCTCACCGAAGGCAAGCACTGCGACCGCTGCCAGACGGTTCTGGTAGAGCAGACCACCATCCCCGCACTGGGTCACAATGTCACAGGCGGCACCGTGACCAGGGAACCCACCTGCACCGAAGACGGCGAACGGGTCGGTACCTGTGAACGCTGCGGCGCAGCCGATGTCACCG